>JBLHLE010000155.1:0-9935 GCA_047620805.1 Pirellulaceae bacterium | reverse complement strand
ATTTTTCAATCTCAAGACGGAAAACTCGTTCTCATCTCAGCCGGAACGTATGATGTTTCGCTACGTCGCTTCGTTTGCGTGCTTAATGTGGAGACCGGTGAGTTGGTGCTTCCCGTACAAGTGAAGTCACCCTGCCGCGTTCGGCTGACCAAGGACGGCAAATACGTAATTGCCTTCGGAGATCAGTGGGTTGATGTGCTCTCGGTTGCCGAAAAGAAGGTCGTGCACCGAATGCAAGTGAAGACTGGTAGAGTACGCGATCTGCAGATTCAGGACGGGGGGACATTGGTCGCCGTTACAACTGACAACAATTGTGTCGAGACATTCGACTTCGTTTCTGGCGACCGCCAGCAGACGATCGTAGTCCGCGGCAAAAACCGGACTGAGAATGTTGCGCTACTCGATGAAAACTTCGAAGTGCTCGAAGTTATTGGCGATCGAGAAGCGATCTTCGATTGATGTTTTTCGCGACAGGCTCTGGTACGTCCAGTTCTCGTAGCACGAACATCTTGTTGGTAGAGCAGGATGTTTGACTGGCAAGCTGATCGATATTGGGCGTCAGCGCGTTCTGGCCACCGGATAGCGGGAGGTCCTTGAAAGTGCAGTTGTCGGCCATGATGATGAGGAAATTGGGTTGGTCTGCGGCAAGTGCCGCGGACATGTTGCTGCAGAGGATGATGACGATCAGTGATGCGAGTGAAAACGGTTGTGTTCGAAGCATTGGGAACTCGTCTGAGCGGGAAGGTTTCGCCGTCGTAAGTGAAGTGATAACACGGAATTGTTACCTTGTTTTGAAGTTTATCTTGTTGCCGTCTACCGCGTTATATTACGTTCGTTAAAGTTGAATTTCGGTTCCCGCTGCATTAACATGCCGTTTCTGATTCTGTCGCTCGATCTGGAGAGTTTTCATGGTGTTTACACTTTGGTTGCCCATTCTGTTGTCCGCGGTTGCTCTGTTCTTTGCCAGTTTCCTTTCCTGGATGGTCTTGCCGATTCATAAGCAGGATTGGGTGAAGATGAACGACGAAGACGAATTCATGCAGAAGGTCCGGGACCTTGGTGTGCCGAACGGCAGTTACACGTTTCCTGGCTGGGACAGTCCCGAAGAAATGAAGTCGAAAGAGTTTCAGAAGAAGTTCGAGAAGGGCCCGTGCGGAATCATTACTGTCTATCCGAAAGTCAACATGGGGAAGAACCTGGGACTGACCTTTGCCTATTTTTTGGCCTCTAGTTTCTGTCTCGGTTACCTCGCCACGATGGCTTGCGATCCCGGAGCTGAATTCATGCAAGTCTTTCGCTTCGTGGCGACAGCTGGTCTGATGACGTTTCTCTCAGCTATCGTGCAGCATGCCATTTGGTTTCACAACCGAATAATCGGACACGTAATTGAATCGCTTGCCTATGCGATAATCACCGGTGTGATCTTCGCGGCGCTTTGGCCTGCAGCTGCGGCATAAAGTCACCGCGGCATAAAGTCACTGCGGCATAAAGTCACTGCGGCATAAAGTCACTGCGGCATAAAGTCACTGCGGCATAAAGTCAGTTCAGCGTTAAGTCACTTTGTCAATTTACGTCCGACATGGAAGCCTAGACGAATGAAAATACTCGACATTGTTGTGCATCCCTTGATTGGTGGTACGGTCGACGGTGGCTGGCCCGCAGGGCATGAACCCGAAGACGATTTGCACGCGCTGGTGGAAGTGATTGGCGAGGACGGAATCAGTGGAATCGGCAGCGTGTTCACCGATTCGGGTTTGGTTCAGGCTGGCGTGGAAACATTAAAGCCGCTCTGGCAAAACGAGTCGGCGATCGAACCGGAGCGAGTCAGCGAGAAGCTTCGCCAAAGCTGCTTTTGGAAAGGCAGAGGGGGCACGCTGGAGCATGTGATTTCGGGAATCGATATTGCGCTGTGGGATCTTCTGGGCAAAGTATGTGGCCAGCCAGTAGCGAGGTTGCTCGGCGGCTATTATCGAGAGAAGATCAAGCCCTACGCTTCAGTACTCTTTGACGAACCAGCGGCTCTGCAGCGGACCTTGGAAGCTACCGTCGAGAGGGGCTTCCGAGCGATCAAGTTGGGATGGCGACCGTTTGGACGACGCAACGCCAAGTTCGACGAATTGTTAATGCAAACTGCTCGAGATACCGTCGGCAGCGATGTCGAACTCTTGGTGGATGCCGGTGGTAGCGAGCAGTATTGGCCGCACGGATATAAATGGGCGTTGACGACGGCTCAGATGTTAGCGAATTACGATGTCGGTTGGTTTGAGGAAGCGCTCGCTCCAGACGACATCGAGGGATACATTCGCTTGCGCGAAAACGCGCCAGTGCCAATCGCTGGCGGCGAAGTATTGACGCGGCGGCAAGCGTTTCTGCCTTGGATCGAAAGAGGCGCTTTGGATATCGTACAACCCGATGCGACCAAGTGCGGAGGCTTGACCGAAGCCAGGAGGATCGCCTGGATGTGCGCCGATCACCATCTGCAATTTGTCAGTCACGGCTGGAATACAGCAGTTGGCGTCGCCGCCGATCTACATTTGGCAGCAGCGATTCCAGTAGCGAGGTTCGTTGAGTACCTAACTCCCGCCCCATACATCGAAGACATCTTAGTTCACAAATTCGAATTGGACGACGATGGCCTCCTGACAATTCCGACTACCCCAGGACTTGGGATCGAACTTAATCGCGACGCCTTATCTCACTTCTCCAAAAAAACTTAATCTTCAGCTTCAACGTAAACTTAAACTACTCCCCTCTTCCTCCTTCTCTTTTTCATGTTTGCCTTCTTCCACGTAATTTTCCACTCACATCAAACACCACGCCCTTCGCTGCTAGCACTCAATTAAGCTGATCGCTATTTGCGGATTTGCCGATAATGACGATAATCCGCCTTGTTTTCCCGTCAGTTGAACGATTGTGGTGCGTCATGAATCCCAAGTCAGCCAATCCTGCCGCGACAAAGTCATGGACTCGAGCAATCGGGTTGATGTCGAGGAAGCATTTTTCGCCGTTTAAGGTGTATGTGCGGCGCGATTTGAAATTGGGGGTTTGTCTGAACCCCAAAGTTGGCACGACGACGTTCCGAAAGGTGCTAGTCGAGGGGATGCAAAATGCGGGAATGAAGCCGATACTCAGCCGACTCTGGCCGATCAATTTGACTCGGCGTTATACGACGTCGCCTCCCAACGATATTTTGCACGCGCTGGTCAATCCGCATCAGTATCGATTTCACTGTTTTGTTCGCAATCCATATGCTCGAGTGTTGTCGGCGTGGAACGATAAGTTTGGCGACGGTCACAAGTCCGACAAATACGCTCGGAGTATGGTGAAGTTGATTCCTGTCGTTCGTCGTTTTGCCGCTCGACACGGATTGCCTGGCAGCGCAGAGGGGACACTCGTTCCGTTCACGACTTTTCTTTCCTACGTGGAATCGCAGAAGGAAGGAACTCGAAATCAGCATTGGGATACACAGCGGTCTGTTTTGTTCTCCGACTTAATCGACTACGACCGTGTCTATTCAATGGAAGACGAATTTGTACTTGGCGTGTCAAATATTCTCGAAGAAATTGGCATTTCGCGATCGTGGGTGGAGAAGAAACTCGAGCGTCCAGAGAACGCGAGTCGGAAGATTGTAGAGCCGATTTACACCGCAGAAATTGCAGAGCGAGTCTACAATATCTATCGTGGCGATTTCGAAGAGTTTGGGTATGACGTCGACTCCTGGCAGGGTAAATAACTCGACATTCTTTTGGCGAGAATCGTCCCCGCGATCAAACTCGCAGAAGAGCTAGATGAACGCTAAGCATCCTTTTGTCCGTCGGTTGATGTGGAACCCATTCTTCGTTGCGATTCCGTTTTTGTATGTTTCCGTGACGACTTACACCTTCTTGACTGGCTTCATTCCGACGACTAGCGGTGGGTTTGCTGCTTGACCAACAAGCTGAGACTCCTCGCGGTTTTTTCTTAGTCCCCTCTGCCCCGTAAATGTCGCGACCGTCAAACGGGAATCACAGTCAACGCCGCGACTTTTACGTCGAGGGGGACTTAGCAAATCAGGGGACTAACCGTACGACTGTTCGGTTGGCAGGCAGGCGGCAGCTGGCCGCAGAAACTTCGGTCAAGAACCGATTGTCGCCGCCAGCCGAGACGCCCGCATTCTTAGGGCCTAGTGTGTCTGCTTTCGCTTCCACACTGGCGAAAAGTTTTGGGCGTCACCGCTGACGGCGACTTCTCTATTATAACCTCCCGCCGCTGAAGTCCATCATTTTCGCGTCTTGTTTCTCGTAAGTTAATTGTCGGTCGGTAGTTATGAGGATGTGGATGTGACGTGGGTTGGACAAACGAACGGGAATTCTTGATACTATTGAGCTAGATGTGAGGAATGAGATGTGAGTTTAAGTTGACGTTTATGTCTAAGTTGATGTTTGATTGGGAGAGGGATGGGGATCATCTATAAGGTTGTTAGTCGGTCGCAGTGGGAGACTGCTGAAATGGGCGGCGTATTCGTTGGCGCGGAGATTGATTTGAGCGATGGATTCATTCACTTTTCGACCGCAGAACAAGTCGTCGAAACGGTTGCTAAACACTTTGCCGGGCAAACGGATTTGCTGTTAGTGGCGGTTGAAACAGATGAGTTGGGCGAGCAATTGAAATGGGAAGAATCGCGCGGCGGAGCGATGTTCCCTCACCTCTATTCGTCGCTACCGGTCGCGGCCGCTGCCTCTGTCGTCCCTTTACCGCTGGGCGAGACTGGCGAGCACGTTTTCCCCGCTGGTCTAAAATAGAAAGGCGATCAAGTGCAACGAGTCATTCCTGCAGAACTGGTCTACGAATTCAGTCGCCATCGGCCTCCGCTCGCGCGAGTACAATCCGGTGAAACGCTGATCGTGGAGGCCGAAGACGCTCTGTCGGGCCAGATCCGTAATCCGGGCGATCGACGTGACAAAGCGAGAGTCCCCTTTAGCAACCCGGTCACTGGACCAATCGCTGTCCAAGGCGCAAAGCCTGGCGATACGTTGGCAGTCACCATCGAAGAAATTCAGCCCCGCGATGGCCAGTGCGCGACCTACACTGGAAACCTGAAGCAGCTGGGCGAATGGCTGGGAACGGATGTCCCACACGGAGCCCACGTTTGCCCCATCCGCGACGGACGCGTCTATTGGAGTGACTCGATTACAATTCCCTACCAACCTATGTTGGGATGCATTGGGACAGCACCGTCGTGGGGCGTGCCGACTACGCTGCCCGCTGGCCCCTACGGCGGCAATATGGATATCGTGGAAACTCGACCCGGCAACATCGTCTATCTTCCCGTCTTCGTCGAAGATGCATTTCTCTACCTCGGCGACGCTCACGCCGCTATGGGACACGGCGAGCTGTCAGCTACCGGACTTGAGATGGCGTCAGTCACGACAATTCGGGTCGACATCCGCAAAGGTCACACTATCGATACACCTCGGATCGAATCGCCGAGCGAAATCATGACCATCGTCTCCGGCAACCCGATGGAACGATCGATCGCCGAGGCCTATGCGAAACTGATTTTGTGGATGGAGTCCGATTTCGGTTGGAATCGATGGGAAGCTTATGACTTGCTGACCCATGTCGGGAAGATCTCTGTCGGGTACTACGGGATCGGCACCGTTGCGGCGAAGGTTGAGAAGGTGTACTTGCAGAGTGCAGCGGCGAATACCTAACGAAAAAGAAGTTGGGGGAGGCCGCGACTCTTCTGTTTCGAGGATTTTTATTCTGTTTTGAGGATTAGCGAGCGGCATTCGGTTAGTGTGGGCGGTTCCAGTCGTTCGGCAAATCGGACTTGTTGCAGCACTACGGGTTCGAAAGGATGGCGTCCGTATCGTGTCCTGCGACGTCGCGAAAGCGGATCTCAGTAGCGATCTCTACGGGCCGTTGGTAGACTAAATATGTCATCTTCCCACAACTCAAGGTTTCTGTCTGTTCCATAATTCCCACCCTCCAAGGCCGTTTTAATATGTTCTCGTCGTGTGGCTCAATCAGTAGGTTTTATCGGCCATTCGGGGCTATGATCTTGCTGTCGACATTCGTCGTGGCGGAGTCCCTGTTCGCCGAAGAGAAAGGGGCAGCTGAAGACAAATCGACGAGAGTTAGGGTCGCGACGGAATTCGGAGTACAGGTAGCCAGCATCATCGAAAAGCATTGCAGCGAGTGCCATAGCGACAGGGAGCCGGAACATGACTTGGATTTATCCTCGGTCGGCAGAGCCCTGCGGGGCTCAAAGACTGGTCCAGTTATCGTGCCCTCAAAACCAGCTGGGAGTTTGTTGATCCAAGTCCTGACGAAGGGGGCGGAACCGCACATGCCGCCCGACGGTCAATTGAGTGACGAGGAGATTGCGAAACTCTCTAGATGGATTGAAGGACTCGACAGTCGACTCGCGGTAGGGCCGGCGAAACCCACCACAGCAGACAGAGCTTATTGGGCTTTTCAACCAATGGTGAAGTCTCTGCCCGATGATGTCGCCAACTCGAATTGGGTTGTGAATCCGATTGACGCATTTGTCCTTTCCAGACTTCGGCGAGCAAGCTTGGAACCAAGTGGTCCAGCGGATCGGGGTACTTTAATCCGTCGAGTTTACTACGATCTCATTGGTTTACCCCCTACGCCGGAGGAGGTTCGTTCGTTCATCAGTTCTAAAGAGTTGGATGCCTACGACCAAGTCGTCGAACGGCTACTTGCTTCACCTCGCTATGGCGAGCGATGGGGTCGGCACTGGTTGGATCTGGCTCGCTATGCCGACTCGGGAGGATTTCACAACGATATCAGCCGCCCGTCGGCGTGGCGTTATCGAGACTATGTCATCGACGCCTTTAACCGCGACATGTCTTACTCGCAATTCGTTCGCGAGCAGATTGCTGGGGACGAGTTGGCCGACGCGAGTCGGGAGTCGTGGATCGCAACGGGTTTCGCTCGCAACGGTCCCAGCAACGAAGACAATATGGGCAACGGCCTCCTGAAAGAAAAGTATCGCTTGGATGAGTTGGATGGCGTCATTTCGACTACGAGTAATGTATTTCTTGGTCTAACTATCGGATGTGCTCGTTGTCACGACCACAAATTCGATCCGATTACTCAACACGACTACTATAGTTTTCTGGCGTACTATAATAGCACCGAAAAACAGGAACTGCTCCTCAAGTCATTTGATCCGTCGGCTCCGGAACTGAAGCCGGCAACCGCTAAGCCACCAACCGAGCCGTTTGGAATGGTGCTAACGGATCGAGGAAAGAAGTATCGAGAAACGCGGTTGTTGTGGCGGGGAGATGTGGCCAAACAAGGGCCGCTGGTTACTCCGGGTATTCCTCTTGTTTTGACAGCGAATTCCGACCCAGCGAATTCCGACCCAGTGGATTCCGACCCAGTGGATTTCGACGCAGCCGATTCCGAGCTTAGCGAAATAGAAGTGAACGAAGAACTTGTGTTAGGTAGTAACGTCACATTGCGTAGCGACCTGGCCAATTGGATGGTTGGCGATGGCAATCCACTGACATGGCGCGTGATGGCTAACCGACTTTGGCATTATCATTTTGGCCGCGGCCTAGTGGCGACTCCCAGTAACTTTGGAAAACTCGGCGGTCGGCCATCTCACCCGGAATTACTCGATTGGCTTGCGGCAGAATTGCGAGATTGTGGTAGCGTAAAATCGCTCCATCGATTGATCGTAACCTCCGCCACTTATCGGCAATCGTCGTCTGCTTTTGATCGCGGTGCTGAGATCGATCCCGAAAACTTATTACTCTGGCGAATGAACCGGCGACGTTTGGAGGCGGAACCGCTACGCGATGCACTGTTGTCTATGGGAGACAACATCAATCTGCAAATGGGAGGCGTTGGCGTTCAGCCGCGGATTCGGCCGGACCTGTTGGTTGCCAGTCAGCGGAATAAATGGCCGTCGGTGAAAACGGAGAGTTCCGAGCATTGGCGGCGGAGCGTCTACGTTTACGTCAAACGGCAATTGCAGTTACCGCTGCTGGAATTGTTCGATGCTCCTTCGACGACACACAGTTGCGGACGACGTGGCACTAGTCTTGTGCCTACGCAAGCGCTCGTCCTGCTAAACGATGAGTTTGTCCGGGGACAAGCCAGATTGTTTGCCGATAGGGTCGAGACCGCCGTCGGTGCGGACCCGCAGAAACAGGCGGAATTGGCGTTATGGATAGCGTTGTCGCGGCAGCCGACCGCCGAGCGGATTCGAGAAGGTGCCGAGTTTATTGAGCAGCAGACGAAAAGTTTGGAAGCTGGCGACGAATCGGATCCGTCGTTGGGGGCCCTGCAAGATTTTTGTCACGTGCTGTTGAATCTCAGTGAGTTTGTTTACATCGACTAACCAGAAACGGATCGACGCGAAAATGAATAACGCCGCCAACAGATCTGCCGAACTGGATCGTGCGCTGCTACACCAGCGCCGTCGTTGGCTGGCTCAGGCTGGTAGTGGATTCGGCGCGACAGCTTTGTCGTGGATGTTGGCCAATGATGGCCAGGCGGCGACGCGGCAAATTGGACCCCACTTTGCACCGCGGGCCAAGAATATTATCTTTCTGTTCATGTACGGTGGCCCGAGTCACATCGACTTGTTTGATCCGAAGCCGGAACTAGATAAATGGGACGGCAAAGAGATTCCGGTCTTTCGCAAGGAAGACGCCTTCATGGGCAAGACAAAACCCTCTGCCATGAAGAGTCCATTCAAATTTGCCAAACATGGCGAATCGGGCTTGGAAATTTCGGACCGATTTCCCGAATTAGCGAAGTGTGCTGACGACCTCTGCGTGATTCGGTCAATGCATTGTGAGAGCAACAACCATGCTCCCGCGTTGTTTCAGATGCAGTCCGGATCGATCATGTCGGGTCATCCTAGTATGGGATCTTGGGCGTCGTACGGGTTAGGGACGGAGAACGAATCCCTTCCTGCCTTTGTCGTGATGCTCGACCATCAAGGAGCTCCAGTAAACGGAGCGATGAATTGGTCGAATGGTTTTATTCCGGCCAGTCATCAAGGTGTGCCGCTGCGAAGTTCTGGCGAGCCCATTGCCTATATCCGTCCGCCACAAGGAATGACTCGAGATCGTCAGCGCCAGCAATTGGATCTTTTGGCCAAGTGGAATCAGGATTTCGCGGACAAGAATCCACGCGACGAAGAACTCGCTTCTAGAATTTCGGCGTATGAGTTGGCGTTCAATATGCAACGACAAGCGCCCGACGCTGTCGATCTAGAGCAGGAGACGGAGGCAACTCGACGAATGTATGGACTCGATGAAAAAGTGAGTCAGCACTTCGGTCGCAATTGCCTGCTGGCGAGACGCCTCGTGGAACGTGGTGTTCGATTTGTCCAGGTCTACAGTGGCGGCAATTCTGGTCCGAGTGCCTGGGATGCTCACGATGACCTCGAAAAGAATCACAAACTACATTGCGCTGAAACAGATCGGCCGATCGCCGCTCTAATCAAAGACCTGAAGCAACGCGGGCTGTTTGACAGTACGCTTATCGTCTGGGGCGGCGAATTTGGCCGCACCCCCACCGCCGAAGGTGGGAAAGGCCGCGATCATCACGCTCGTGGATTCACGATGTGGATGGCCGGCGGTGGAATTAAGGGGGGCGTCGCCTACGGTAAGACAGACGAGTTCGGCTATCACGCGGTTGAGAACCGGGTCTCCGTTCCCGATCTGCACGCCACTATTCTGCACCTCATGGGACTCGACCACGAAAAGCTGACGTACCGCTTCCAAGGCCGCGACTATCGTTTGACCGATGTCAGTGGCCAAGTGCTGAGTTCACTCATTTCGTAGTTTCTCGACCGCCGTCCAACTCATTTTCCCGGCTGCTTCAACTCTGGTAATTCGTACGTTTCCCGAAGAATCTGAAGCTTCGCTTTCATTTTAGCGAGAGTGTCTTTGTATTTCGGGTCT
>JBLHLE010000154.1:0-9946 GCA_047620805.1 Pirellulaceae bacterium | reverse complement strand
CACGTGCCAGCGGTGCCGGAATCTCGCGATGTCTTCGTCCAGCCATGGTCGTCCTCCCAAATTCGGAAAACAACCACGCTACCGATCATGCAAAACACATTCAGGCAGGCTTGCCGGAAGGACACGGACATCTCCAGAAAACGTAGCGCCGGGCGGGCATTGCAGAATCTTCGCGATGTCGGTCAGCCACTCTGGCCGAACATGCGCAAAAGGCAAGAAGATCGGATGGCGGGGCGAGGCGAATGCAATCTGGTGCATCGTGCGATACGGCATTCGCGAATAGCATCCCAGCACACGACGGAACACTGGCTATCCAAAGCCGCCTCGTTACGCCGCTTTCCGGCAACTTTGCACTGAAGCCTGGCTGGTCATTGTCTGAATGGTCAGACAGCCTGCGTCCCTAAGCTTCGCAGCATGCTCCAGGATCTGCCGCAGACCGAGCAGGAGTCCCTCCGTGCGGTACCCCATGTTGAACGGGTGAGTCCACAAGTGATAAACGCCGCCATGCCTTGCTGCATGATTCAGCCCGTTGACTGCCTTGCGGACTCGAGACTGCAACGGGACATACTGCCCCACGCCCATGAACGGTGAGTAGAACTGCGAAGCCGGGATCATCCAAAGATTTCGAGAATGGTGCTCGCAGTGCCTGACTCGGGGAGTGAACCCAGCCACGGAATCGGCGAGTCGGATTCCCGCAGCAGGAAGCGTGCCAGGCAACGATTCGTACCACCGATCTTCGGGACCACGGTACGCGTAGAAGTCTCTCTCGGCCAGCAAATCAAAGTGAGCCTGGTACGCCTTCGGAAAGACGAAGCTGCGTGGGCGAGGAAGCCGTAACTCCTCAAACAGTTCAAGAAACAGATCCAGTTCGTCGGCCAGTTCCTCGCGCCCCTCCGCTTGTGTGTTTACATAAAGATGGGTGAGCGTGTGACACCCAATTTCCTGCGGCACTGGGCAGTTCAAAATCTGATCGAGAATGTCCTCGGCGTACCAGTTCGGTGCAGAGAGATGATCGCCAGCCGGGATGTCGTCAAAGCGGGAAGCAGTAATCATCCGGTGACGCCGTTGAGCTCCAGGCTGCGCCATCAGCAAGGCTCCAACGGTCGCCCATGTCGCCGACACGTTGAATTCTTCGAACAGGTCGAGCATGTCACGAATCGCGTCGCGAGCCCCGTCGAGGTACGGGCCGACTTTTGAAGCTGCCGGTCGACCGCGAGTTCCCCACGCCAGCTCGAAGTCGAGCGAGATTACGAACGCTCCGCAGTCTTCGCCGGGCAACGATTGCGTTGGGTTGTTGTCGGTAAAGTCCGTCATGAGAAGCACGTTAATCAGAAGATGCGTTGAGCAGCCAGACGAAATAGCCAGACGATTGCCACCGGAGTTACGACCGGCGAATGAACCGCTGCCAGATTCGAACACCGTAGGTGCGAAGCGTACTGAGCATCGGTCTGCGATCGGTCATCGACATAACCGCATGGACTCGAATATTTCGGTATGAACCGAGCCATCGGAAAAGCCCAAGTTGGCCTTTGAGCATGTACCCGATGGACGTGATCAGGTCCTTCTCAAACAGGATCCATTTCGTTCCATCACGCAGTTTGCCCGCATCAGGAAGAGGCAGTCCGGCCAAGTCACAATACGCATAATAATTTAGCGGAATTCCGGCCGCGTCGATCAATGCAAACCACAATGTCTGGCGAGGATTCACCTCGACCATCTTGTACTGCGAATCCCGCTCGTCGAATTTGAACTCGGTCCCGCAGACTCCTCGATAGCCGATCTCCTGCAGAAAACTTACGCTGAGTTTGACCACATCATCGTTCTGACATGCGTCAGCCAGCGATGCGCTGCCGAACCCTGGCGGGTGCTGCCGCAACTTACGGCCGGTAAAGATCGCCCCCGGCTCTCCGTCACATTGTCGCAAGTAAAGTCCGCCAATCCAGAGATTACTCTCCGGGCCAGGGATCAATTCCTGAATCATCAACTCCTGAATGTCGTCTGCAAACTTCCTGACAATTACTTCGAACTCGTCGGGCGTCGCGGCGGTAAGGAGTTTCCGCCCTTTCAATCGTTCTCGCCAAAGATGTCCGTGAATGGGCTTAATAATGACCGGAAAGTCGAATTCACTTCTAACCGTCAACGCATCATCGAGCGTTTCAGGAAACGCAGTTCTGGGCGAAACAACACCGTGCTTAACGCATAGTTCATAAAAGGACTTCTTGTCCGTCACGACGTCCGCGATACCCGGTCGCGTCGAGTCTGCAATGTGAAAATGCGGCTCAAGCTGGTCGCGGTGCTCAGCAACGGTCAGCACCATCTGGTCGGTCGTCTGAAACAAGACAGGGTTGATCGACTGTCGACTTCCGAGCAAAACCAGTTTCTCAATCAGCTCCTCTTCCGAACCAACTACGATCCCAGATTCGTCTCGGCTGACATATTTGCTGACAAAGCCTGGCCGGAACGACTCGTAGTCCGCGAACACTACCGAAACGCCACGACGCCCAAGGTCACGCCCGACACCAAGCCCAGTCGCCGATGCCCCACAAATTACAGCAAGCGGACTGGACGTAGCTGAGTCACTATCCCTCGCTAAGGCATCGGAATTCACGATGGCACCATCCAAGTACAAATTAATCCGTCGACATCCAGTTGGAGAACTCACCCGTGGCCATTCTCAACTTGGCAAATCCTCACGTTTACCGGGCTTAACAGCCCATCACTCGTGGAATCCAGGATCGTGAGCCCAAACGAGTGTTCAGCGAATAAGCCGACGAAACCAGTCAGCACGCTTCCGTCTTCACCCTCTATTTCTTGCGGGCCAACAGTCGAATCGTACTCCCCCAGTGCGTCGAGCTAATCATGGCGTTGACTGACTTCACCAGACACGCTGATGCCGGGCTGGAGTAAATTAACTTTCGAGTCGCTTGATCATTCTTCCGATGCGAAACTTCCCCTCCGCCCCTGGAAGATTTGTCCGCCGATCGAAATTTGCCTACGGTCGCCTGTTTGATCAACGATGGCGAAATATTTCGCGTTGTCAGTTTGACAATCTCGAACCCATGCAACTCCACCAAATCTGCCAACTGTCGTGGAGAAAACAACACCAGATGCTCTGGATCGTACGCTCGCCAACTCGCCCCCGCCAAACTGGCATCCAAGCTGATACGATTTGGCGTAGTAATAAACAAGAGACCGCCCGGCGTAAGGACCTCCTGCGACTTCTGAATGAATTGCTGCGGTTCATCGAGATGTTCTACAAGTTCAAACATTGATACGACATCAAATTCGACCTTCTCCATCGCCAGAAAATCTTGATTGATAACTGCTGCTCCCAGCCGTTGTGCAACACTCACTGAAGCGTCGGTCACTTCCACACCCAAAGCGTCCCAGCCAGCCTGCTCGGCTCGATATACGAAGTGCCCTTTTCCGCACCCAACATCCAATAGCCGCTTCCCTGCGATGTACCTTGAGAACTCGCCAAGTAGCTCCATGTATTTGCGGGCGTTTAACTCCGGGTACGCATCCTCACGTGACAAGCTCTTCCAGTCTTGCTGATACGCATACAACCGTTCCAACTCATCGTGATCAACAGTACTACGAAATCGCACTGCGCAAGATTTACAGTCGACATACTCTAATTCGCATCCGCGAGATTCCTTCTCGACCGTGGTCACCGACTCACTACAACCGCAGATCGGACAATTTCTCGTATAACTCATACGCCACACACTTTTCCAGAAAACCCTGCCACTCTCAGTGAATACAAGAGCCACTCTTCAGGACTGCTATTGATGCCGTTAGAATCAAGAATAATTGGGTGCCCTGACAAATTCAAGACCAACGAAACCACCGCTCAGACGAACCTGTCCGCTACGCCTGAACGTTCATTGCAGAACCAGCAACCTCACTCCGAACACAAGGACGCCCCAGCGGCAGTCGTGCTGCATTCATCTCATCCGTTGGCGCGAGAGAGCCTCGTTCATACCCATCAAGATAATAGTTTCGACTAAATCCAATTGCCGCTACGAGAATATAGACGTTTACAACTTGTAATCGCCAACGCATCAACGGCCCTCCATTTGTAGTCGTGCTCGAGTAACCAAACGTGATAGCACCAGCAATAAGAAGTAATGGAAGTAAGCTAAATGCGTGGTAACGTAAAGATCTCCTCACGCCTCTGGCTATACTTGGTATCACGTATAGAACTGCCAACGCTTCCGGCAAAGCCATGGCTTGACGAAAACTTGATATTTCGAGTGGGTTGACGCTCAGAAAGAAGAAATAGAACCCAACCGCAATTCCAGAAACCGTATCACCAAGCGATTCTCCGATTTCCGGCACTTCACCGGCGGAGTATAAGGCACCTGCCCCGCGATTCATCTTGCCGCGAATTTTGTTCCAATAGTCAATGTCTGTCACGTACGCAGCCTTTCCGGAACTGAATGCAGAGAGCAGACCGCTATTCACCGCAACAGCACTCGCAAGCCCCCCAAGGATTAATGCGTTACGCAGGAGTCTACGCTTGTGAACTGAACGTGTAACGACAATTACCAGACCCCAAGCGATAGGTATAATGACAGTTACTACAGAAAATACATAGGCTCGAAACCCTGCCGTAGCAGCAAGCCCAGCTAACAGAATCCACTTGTCGAAAGCCTTACCCTTCCTGCCGAATGCGACAACGCCAAGAAATACACATGTGACCGCAAGTGTGCTCAATCCATCTCGAACTGGAAGACATGAATAATAAAGCTGTGTTGGAAACCAGGCCGCCCAGAGAGCGGCTCTACGCGACGTCTTAACGTCAGTAATGTAATTGGCCATTCGCCATACAACGACTGGAATTAATGCGCCGGCTAACGCGTTTATTATTCCCATCACTAGCATCGAGTCGCCTGTCATGTAGTAGACGATTCCTACTATGTGCTCATAAAGGAAGTCAACTACCGCCTTCACCCTGGCCGGCCATGCACTCATACCGTCGGTCCGGTAATATTCTGCGATTTCCTTTCCGATCCGATCGTAAAAGAATCCATCTTTCGTTAGCCGCAGCGTCCGGTCCAATTCCGTAATCTGGAAGAAAACGACTAGAGCGACGCGGACGGCTAAAGCCGACAAGAAGAGGCGAACTATGAAATTCGAGCCCGGCGTTCGGTATTGTTGATCACTGAAAACTGACATCAATACACCTTTACCTCGCATAGTAAAAGGAAGGGGCGAACTGACAATAATTAAGTAATAAGTTCCACATCAGCCTCTGTGCCTGATCCGTCCACCTTCACTGACTCAACTCGCACACGACGTGACATTTTCAGAAATCGCTTTTCCACAATAAAATAGAAAAGGCAACCTACGGCAATGCCGCTTGCCAGTCTTCCAGCAAGAACAATCGGCAAAGGGACACCGAATTCGACTAGAATCTGCTTCACAGCCTTGAAGGTAATGTCGTGCGTCAAGTATATGCTGTAACTACATATACCGATTGCCATAGTACAGTTCAGTACCGGCCCGACAAATGACCAGCCCTGCATTGCGTCTCTAACCCGTAATTCAAACCGAGTCCCGTATTGGATCAGTAAGAATGCGACGCAACCAAATGCCACGTCGACTCCCGTCTTAGCGACGATCGTAACTATTATCCCGATCTCTGAACGATCTAACTCGTGCAGTGCAATCGCGATAGCAGTGGCTACTATTAAGAGTCCACCTGACCGTGTTGTTTCCGGCAACGACACACGCCCAGTATAGCTCTCGGCCGCCAACGCCCCGAGACACCAACAACACCAGAACGCTGGCGCTGTCACGAACCAGAATGACGGTGGCGTCTCGAAGACCACCATACCTGTAATGCGCCATAGAATTGTAATCGTGACAGGAACCCCAAGCGCGACTGGCCACCCATATTTTCTCCGGAGAGCGAGAAACGGAAAGTACAACATATACAACTGCTCTTCCAGTGCGAGGGACCAGAAAGGACCGTTCCCTACACGTTGACTGGCACCGTTTAAGTTTTGGGTTAGTGTCAACAGGAGTGCGAGATCGATTGTGAGTTGCGTTACTGAGTCATATCCGAACCATGCTGCAACATTTTCATTCGGAAATGATTTAAGTAAAACACCATGCAAAACAAACAGACTCGTGAGAGACAGCACGAGCACAACTAGAAATGGAGGATATAGCCTCACGAGCCTTCGTTTCCAGAATGCAAGGAAGGGGATAGACCCGTCACCTTTTTTCGCCCAACGAAAGTGGATACAAAATCCAGACAACACTAGAAAAAGATGAACTCCGTATTCTCCGAATGACGCGAACTGATTGAACCAGTCACCGGGGTACTGCCCAGCTTCTGAACTTAGCTTTCCGGTGATTCCAGTTTTATTAAAGGCAAGGTGCCTAATCATTACCATTGAGACAGCGATACCACGAAGCACATCGATCACCACAAGCCGATTGTCTTCACGCAGTGATGGCAAGGTGTCTTTCATACGCACATCGCTTTCTGGGTAATTTGGCCGCCCGTTGAAATAACCACATAACAGTCTGAAGAGAGGAACATGTCAACGATGCTGTACCTGTTGGTTATGGTGACGATGCTTAACAGACATTTGACGATGTAGCTCCAGTAGTTCGCGACAGTACACTGCCGGGCTGTGCCCACGAAGGGCAACTTTTTTAGCCGCCTGCCCAAGTTTCACCCTCAGTCCAGCTTGAATCGACGCACGCGCGAGCCCATCACTTAACGCGTTTGAATCTCCAGCCGCGACAACGATTCCGGTCTCGCCGTCCGTCACAATCTCGGGGATGCCGCCCTCGTTACTGACAACCGAGGGAAGACCTGTCGCCATCGCTTCAAGCAACGCGATCCCCAGACCTTCGTCGACTGACGGAAACACAAACACGTCCATTGCGGCGAGAACTTCACCAACGTCGGATCGGCTCCCGGCCCAGACGATTCCGGGAACATCCTTCGCCTCGTCGTGCAATTGTTCCCGGATTGGACCGTCACCGACAATCACGAGTTTCGCTCGAATGTCCGGGTGTTGGTCACAAAGCTGTCGCCATGCCCGAATCAAGACACTGTGCCCCTTCTCCGGCCGCAGCGTTCCGACAGTTCCCACAAGGATCTCGTCGTCAGCAACATTCAGGCTGGCTCTAACGATCGATCTTGTGCCAGAGCGGCCGCCGATTTCGGACAGGTCGATGCAATTATGCAGAACGTGAAAGCGGTCATCAGGCACGAGCATCGACGACTGCGCGACTCGCCTGACACTGTCCGAGCAGCAGACGACTCCGTCCGCCCTGCTACACACGTGCCGATCAAGCAGTCGGTGGTGCCAGCGTTTCCAACGATTATGACCGTGCTCTTCGAGAATTACGGGGCCAACGCCAGCAAGCTTTGACGCCATTGTCGTATGGAGATTCGTGAGAAACTGGCCACCGTGGACAACCGACGGTTGCGTTCTTTTCAACCAGGCTGCAAGTCGCAGAGTTGTCTTCAGGCTGTAAAGCTTCCCCGACACGTTCAGCACATCCACGGGAATTCCCAGATCTCGTACTGCCGGAACAAGATCACCATCGCCTTTAAACAGGCAGACTCGGCACGGGACGTTTTGTTCGGCCAGTTCTTTGAGAACCGTGTATCTCAACCTTTCAGCGCCGCCACGCCCCAGGGCGCTATGCACAAAAGCTATTTCACCGCTCATGCCGCTGCCCTTTGTAATGTTTGAGACTCACCGGCCATCTCACCGTATATGCGAAGATATTCGCTCGCACCTTCGGCGACTCCGAAGTGCTGTTCCGCTACTCGACGACAGCGAGCTTTCAAGTCGGGATCCTTCAGCAGCATCCCCAACTCCTGAGCGACGGCCAGCCAGGAAGACTCGTCGTCGTGCCGCAGGACTACCCCGACACGATTGCCTTCAAGGATGTCGGTAACGTCTCCAACGCCGTCCGTCGCGATGACCGGAAGTCCGCAGGCCAGGTACTCGCCCAGCTTCGTCGGGCACGAAGCGACTTTTGCTTCAGTTGGTTTCACGAAGCACAAGCCAACGTCAGCTCGGGCCAGCTCGCCTGGGACGGCATCAGGCGGAACTTTTGCGACGCTCAAACACAAAGATGACAGTCCGGCGGCCTCCGCAGCGCTGATTACTTGTTTGCGGTTACTGCCGGTCAGAATCCGAAACGAAGCATCCTGCCAGTTCGTTTTCAACAGCAAACCAAACCGGAACATCTCATCCGCCAGGTAGCCAGCTCCGAGGGTTCCAGCAGAGACGACGTTCAGCACATCGCCATTTCGAAGCGACTCAGACGAATGTTGGCTATCCAGATGCGAGACCTGCGGTTGAAACCGCTGAAGGTCAACGCAGGTTGGAATCACATCGACAGGCACGCCCACTCCTGCTTCGACAAGATGACGTTTCCCGGCGTGAGTCAATGAAACAATGTGGTCGGCGTCGCGAAACAGCTGCTGCTCCAGACGGTGAGCCACCTTGAACATGTACGGATTTCGAATCGTCCCTTTGTCCCGTTTTTCGAGTGACCAGAGACCTCGCATGTCGTAAAGAAATCGGACGTTCGGATTCTTGAGTTTTCTGCCGAGTGTTCCGGCGAGAAAACTACGGCAGTGGACGATGCTGATGTTTTCTTCGGCGACGATTTGCCGAGCACGTGTCAAAGCTCGATGACGATCGAACCAGAATCCGACGCTTCGCAGGCGTTTCCACGCCTTGATCGGGTGCCAGTGGATCCCGGATGCGAGCAACTCTTCCGATACCTTTGAGAGGTCTTTCGAACAGTCTCGCTCGAAGGTAATCAGGTGACACGATGCCAGTGAATGCTGCATTTGCTCAAGGTAGCGGACGACCTGAGACACAATCAGTGGGTCGGAAACACTCGCCGACGCGATGTACAACACGGAAGGAGCCGTCATGCCGCGACCCTCCGAGTTCTATTCACAGTCTGGAATTCGTCGACGGTCTCGCGCATCGCGGCTTCGAGCAGTGGCCCGATCACGTCGATCGCGAACCGCTGCTCAACGTCCAGACGAGCCGCCGCTGCAATCGTATTTCGAAGATCGGCGTCCTCGATCAGTTTCGTCAGATGCTCAACCCATTCATCCTGCGTCGTCGCCAGGAAGCCCGTTCGACCGTGGTCAACCAGTTCAACGTTGTACCCGATCGCCGTCCCGACTCCTGGAACGCCGGCGGCCATGTATTGCCTGAGTTTGCAGCCACTTTTGCCTTTGCTCCACTCCTCGAGTGGCAACGGCATGATGCCAATATCCAGGCCGTGGAACTGTTGAACTTCGCGGTCGAATTTCCAATCGACAAGCTCCGTGCGGATTCCCTGAGACTCGAAATAGCCCCCGATCACTCGCAACGTGACATTCGGAAATCGGCCGCAAACCGTCCGCAACGCTTCTTCAATCAGTTTCAAGTATTTCGCGGTGGACGAACTGCCGACCCATCCAATGACAATCTGCTGCCCGTTCTCGTGCGGCTTTCGAGGAACCAGCCTTTCCGTGTCCTCGGCTTCCGGAACAACAGTCACGGACGAATTAAACTCGCGAGCGAAATTCGCAAGGTACTCGTTCGGCACGACCACTCGATCCGCCAGCGCCGCCACCTGTCCAACTCGGCGCGTCGATTTCAGATAATCCAGAAACCGATGGCTGACACTTTTCTTGTGAATATGGATAGCGTCGTCAAAGTCGAAAATCACCGGAACGTTACACGCTCGCAGCAGGTGCTCGATCAACGGTGGGCCGTATGGAAACGCCCCTTTGAGAACATAAACCAGGTCGTACTTCCGAGACTTCAATAGTGCCGATACTCGACGCGCTAATCCCGCCGCCAGCATCCAAATTTTACCAGGATACCTGCCCGACGAACGCGCAACCGCATAGTCGGATTCGCCGATTAGTGGTTCGACATCACATTTCACGCCG
>JBLHLE010000153.1:0-9950 GCA_047620805.1 Pirellulaceae bacterium | reverse complement strand
GACACTGGTGAAGAAATCTTTTGAAGTCTTTATCATCGAACTGCGAAATGACCCGGAAGGATTTCACGACCAAATTCTCGACGATGTACTGCCAAACGGCGTCGACGATCAAAACTGGGATACTGTGTCTCAATTGTTCAGTACAATCAATGGCGTTTTTGGAATCGAAGACGCTTGTAAGATTGATACGACTACGTTTCCGGAACTCTTGGAGCGCTCCCTCGAAGCTCAAATAAGACGCGTCACCGCCAAAATGGTAAGTGACCTTCGCAACTGGACTTTGGAACAAGCCGATCAGTCTGGATGTCGAATTGCTGGCGCTTTGGAACTGACGAAATGCTTTGAAGAACATTTCAGGCAGCTCGAAAAGGCGGCGCAACACAATTCGGCGAAGATTCTTGGGGATCTAGAAAAATTCATTGCCGACGCTTGCGTTGCCTGCCGCGGTGACGCCAAGCAAACAAACGAATTAACCGGCTTGCCTCTCCGCAGCCTGACGCTTCGTTACTACCGACTGATTCTCAACCGACTCGCAATCCACGCGACCATTCGGATGGTCGCAGGCCTCTCGTCTGCCATCTCCGCGATTTCCGAAGAGCTCTTCGAATTGCGACGCGAGTTGAAGCAATTCGCTAAGCGGTTCAACGACGTCGCCAACGAAGTGCAAGCCGAATTCGAGGCCAACGACAACGAATCGGACGAGTTCTCGTCGCTGTGGAAATTCGCCGTCTCCAGTCTGCGTAACCGACAGGCAGAGCTTTGTATTCAATTGGATCGCGACGTCAGACGCGAATGTCTGGATCCGGAATGCGGTGGGTTATTCGAGATGATTATGCAGCGTGGAGATCAGCAGGAACGGTTGAGCGAAAATATGCGGCTGGCTTCGCGAAAATGTGTCGTGCGCAGTCTGGAAGGCATGGACGCGATCAGCCAGATGATCAAATCATCCAAGACTCCGAACCAGCTTTGCTTGCAAATTTACCGTTGCTTTGAGGACGTAAAACCGAAACTTTTGGAATACGGCGGCGCGAAGAGGTTGCTGCTGGGACTACCTTTGAGTGCTCAGGGAAATCAAAAGGTTGAAGTGCTCAAGAAGGTGCTGGGTGAGAATGTGACTTTGGCGTTCAATTCCGACAACGATGTAACATTTTGCTGTGAGGTTTCGGGCGTTCCCTTGGCAAGTGTTGCCGCCGGGATCATCGAAAATAGGACAGACTATGCCGATTATGCCGATCGACTACATCTGCGTACTGATGTTGAATGGACAACGCTATTAAGTGACTGAATCTGCTACGATTACGCACGAGAAAAATTTGGCAAATTAATAGCCATAACGTACTTTTGTAAGTACAACCTCCGTTAGCTCAAGGTCTCACACGTCCCGTGACAATGAATTCACTAACTCCAGTTTCGACTGCACGCGCCGATTGGGTGCTGACCGGTCAGATTCACGACCAGGAGCAGGTTCGCGCCTTCCGTGTCCACAAGTCGCCTTTCCGAGTCGGGCGAGCTCGAGGATTGGAACTTAGCCTGCCGTGTCCGACTGTGTCGAACGAGCACGCTGAACTTTTGGCCATGGACGACAATTTAGTCGTTAACGACTTGGGCAGCACCAACGGAACGTTTGTAAACGGAATTCGAATCAAAGGACAATGGAAAGTCAACTCCGGCGACTTGGTCCAATTTGCAGGAATTGTGTTCCGAGTCGGACGCGAAACTCAAACAGGGATTAAGCAAACGGTCCGCAACAACGCCAGCGACAATGCCTTGTCGCTCGTTCAGTTTGATAAGCTGATGGCGGATCGCGCCGTAATTCCGTTCTTCCAGCCCATCGTTCGTTTGGACACACAGACTGCGATTGGTTACGAAGTCTTGGGCCGCAGCCGCATGTTTGGCTTGCAAGAACCGAAAGCGATGTTCAATGCCGCCGCTCTGCTAAACTTGGAATCCGATCTGAGCCGACTATTCCGAATGGAAGGCATGACGGCCGCTCTCGATTTCGAGGGGACTCCCAATATCTTCCTGAATACGCACCCCAAGGAACTCATCGAGGATGAAGTACTGAAGTCCTCACTCAGAGAGTTGCGGGAAAGCTACCCCGAACAGAAGATCACCCTCGAGATTCACGAGGCGGCGATCACCAGTCCACTGCAAATGCAGAACATTCGGGAAGAGCTGACTGACCTTGACATTCAACTTGCCTACGACGACTACGGAGCTGGACAAGCTCGACTAGTGGAACTCGTCGAAGTGCCACCCGATTATCTCAAATTCGACATCGCCCTGATTCGTGGGATTCAGCACGCGTCCGAGAAACGCCAGCGAATGCTGGAGTCGTTGGTCACGATGGTTGCAGAACTCGGTATCATTCCGCTTGCCGAAGGAATTGAAGAATTTGAGGAGCACGAAGTCTGTTCTAAAATCGGCTTCCAACTGGCTCAAGGCTATTACTACGGCCGGCCCGCTCCCATCCGCCAGTTCATTGGCACTGACTAGCACATTGACTAGCACATTGACTAGCACATTGACTAGCACATTGACTAGCACATTGACTAGCACATTGACGAGCACATTGACGAGCACATTGACGAGCACATTGACGAGCACATTGACTGGCACATTGACTGGCACATTGACGAGCACATTGACGAGCACATTGACGAGCACATTGACGAGCACATTGACGAGCACATTGACGAGCACATTGACGAGCACATTGACTGGCACTAAGCGTTGGCTTTTTGTTTGCAAAACCTCAGCAACAGTTAGCGATAAACTCGAGATCTAGACACGTTCGAAGATCGTAGCAATTCCTTGCCCGACGCCGATACACATAGTGGCCAAGCCGAAGGTGGCATCTCGATCGATCATCGCATGGATCAAAGTTGTGGCAATGCGAGCGCCGCTGGCGCCCAGAGGGTGTCCGATTGCAATCGAACCACCGTTGACGTTTACTTTGTCGGTATCCATTTTCAATGCTCGAATGCAAGCCAGAGATTGCGACGCGAAAGCTTCGTTCAATTCGATCAGGTCGATATCATCGAGCGAGAGACCGGCACGTTGCAGGGCCTTCTTGGTTGCGGGAACGGGGCCCGTCCCCATAACGCATGGCTCAACTCCAGCAATCGCAGTCGCGCGAACTTTGACGAGTGGTTTCAGATCGAGCTCTGCAGCCCTTTCGTTTGACATGATGAGCATGGCGGCGGCGCCGTCGTTTAGCGGCGAGCTGTTACCAGCCGTGACCGTTCCAAATTTGGGCATGAATGCCGGTGCCAAAGCTGAGAGTGCTTCGATATTGGTATCCATCCGCACGCATTGATCGAAGTCGACGAGGATGCGATGGCCCTCTTCGTCCTGACCGTAGATGGGAACTAGCTGATTCTTAAATCGACCGGCTTGGTGTGCCGTCGCAGCATTTTGATGACTGTTTAAGGCGAAGGCATCTTGGTCTTCCCGTGAGATGTCTTGGGTCTGAGCGAGGAATTCCGCCGTTACCCCCATATGCAACGCACCCTTAGAAGTCCGGTGGAAAAGCTTGGGATTTAGGTCCAACCCGTGGTCCATCGGTAAGTGTTGCATGTGTTCCAAGCCACCAACGATCTGCACGTCTTCGGCGTTGGCAACGATTGAGTGGCTAGCCTGATTGATCGTTTGCAGACTGCTACCGCAGAGCCGGTTGATTGTTGCGCCTCCCGATCTAGTGCTGACCCCAGCCATCAGTCCAATCGTGCGAGCGACATTGAGCCCTTGTTCGCCGACCTGCTGAGTGTTACCCATTAACACGTCTTCAATTTCGCTCGGCGAAATGCCCGTACGTTGAAGCAGCGACTCGATACACTGAACGGCTAGATCGTCACTCCGCACATTTCGAAAGACACCTCTGTCTTTATGTGCTCGTCCGATGGGCGTCCGAACGCAATCAACGACGACGGCATATTTCATAGCGATAGCTCCCAGCGAATCTGAGTTGGAATGTAGATGAATTGGCAAGTTGATGATTTGTAATTCTGGCTTCTGATCGAAACGTTCGAAAGTCGCAGCTCTACAGGTCGTAGAATTTGCGATTGTCTTTGGCAAGTTCCAAAAGCAACGGCGTCGGTTTATATCGTTCGCCAATCGATTCAATCGGCTTCAATTGTTCCACGAGATTAGCCGCACCGATCGTGTCCGCCCAGAACAGTAGACCACCCTTGAATGGTGGAAATCCGATTCCGAAAATGAGTCCAAAGTCGGCATCTCTAGCATCTCGAACGATTTTTTCTTCGAGTGTTCGAGTCGCTTCGAGCAACATCGGCAGGAACAGTCGGTTGGTGATTTCCTCTTGCGTAAACTCCTTCTGCCCTTTGATGTAGGGAGCAAGGATTTCATCGACGCTTGGATCGACTTCGGCTCGCCGCTTTCTGTTATTGTACGAAAAGAAGCCAGCTCCCGACTTCTGACCGAGCCGGCCAGCTTTTACGAGTGCGGGAACAACGGCTGAAACTGGTACACGATCGGGGAACGCCTCGACCATTGTTTTCCCCGCATAAACAGCGGTGTCGAGTCCGACCATGTCGTATAAAGTTATTGGTCCCATCGGCATACCAAACGCTTTCGCGGCTCGTTCAATCTCGTTGATCGAGGCTCCTTCGCTTAGCAAGACGACGGATTCATTCATGTATGGCAAGAGTAATCGATTGACGAGAAATCCGGGGCCATCGTTTACCACGATCGGTAGTTTGCCAATGCGTTTTGCATGGGCGACGGCGGTAGCAACGGTTTCATCGCTCGTCAACTCGCCTCGAATCACTTCCACTAACTTCATCTTGCGAACTGGATTGAAGAAGTGAATCCCGCAAAACTGCGCCGGCCGCGCGAGGCCTTTGGCCAATTCAGTAATTGGAATTGTCGAAGTATTTGAAGCGAGAATCGCGTCTTCCCGCATTTGCGGTTCAAGTCGAGCGAATAACCTCTTCTTGACTTCAGGGTTCTCGACGATCGCTTCAATAACGATGCCACAACTCGCAATTTCTGAATCGGTTGTTCCGATATTCAGGTACGGGGCGAGTTCTACAGCGCGATCGACATCGTTGCTACGCGTTTCGCGGTTGAACGACACCTCTTGCATTATATTTTGAACGCCTTTGGCCAAAGCTTCCCGGGCAGCGTCCATGATGACTACCGAAACTTTGCGTTTCACATTGGCAGCCGCAATTCCCGCACCCATAATGCCGGAACCGATGACGCCCACCGAGTCGATCGTTCGTGGTTTGATCGAGTCGTCTTCGATACCAGTATTTTTTTTGACGCGATCATTCAAAAAGAAAATATTGATCAGGGAAGCATTGACCGCCGAGCCGAATAGATGCGACATTCCTTCGGCTTCCATTTGGCAAGCGGTTTCTGCATCGGTGCCAGCGGCCTCCATCATGACTTCGAGCGCGGCCATCGGCGCTGGATATTGGCCTTTCGTTTGCTGTCGAATCACCGCTTGGGCTGTGATTCCAAGAAAACCCATTTCCGTTTCGTTGATTTCAACCGGCTGGGACCATTTTTTGCGGTCGCAGAGATATTGTTGGCTTACCTGCTCTTGTCGAATGATCGCTATCGACTCGGCAGGCAGCTGTTCTGGGGCAACTACATTACTGGCTAATCCCATTGCGTAAGCGTCTTTTGGCGTGACGGATTCACCGCTGGTAATCATTTCCACTGCGTTGCTCAGACCGACAACTCGCGGCATGCGGACAGTGCCTCCCCACCCGGGGTACAGCCCGATTTTGACTTCGGGGAAGCCAAATTCAGTTTTGCTGCCGTTAGACATGACCCGTCGATCGCACCAAATTGCCAATTCTGCGCCGCCGCCGACGCAAATACCATCGATCGCCGCGACAGTGACAAACGGCGCTTTCGAAAGTCGTCCGAAAAGCTGTTGGCCGCGACGGCACATCTTGACCGTCTGCTCGCGATCGATGTCCAACGAGGCTGCGAATTCTCGCAGATCTGCACCCGCAATGAACATGTTCGGTTTTCCCGAGATGATCACCAGGCCGGCTAGGTCTTCTCGTTTCTCGAGCTCGTCGAGCTGTTGTTCCAGTTCGTCTAACACTGGTGTCGCGAGAATGTTGGCCCCTTTGCCGGGCATATCCAACGTCAGGAATGCGATGTCAGCTTCGGGGAAACTCAATGCGATCGTTGAGGTTTGCGCCATGGAGACGGATCCTTTCACCAGCCGTGTTTCTTGAAATCCAAGTAGCCGTAGAGTTATGACACATCACTGCGACTAACCCTCCTTATCGGTTCGACAAACGTCTCCCGTTTTAACGTAACTTCTCAAGCCGTTTCATAGGCACAACACTCAGGATAGGCCGGACGAGCAGAATCGATACTACCAGAATAATGAGAGCGCAGTTGGGAACATGACGGAAGGTCGGAGATTTCAACTACGTCTTAACAGCGTTCATTCAGCGGGCAAAAGTTGACCCCATCCTGGCCGTGTTCCCACTGGTTCCCAATTCAAGCCTTTCTCTAGCACCACCGCCAACACGAGCGATACTCGAGGCTCATGCCACGCGCAGCAGTCGCGCAGTTTGCCGCTTCAGGCCAGAAGTCTGGCGACGTCTGTTGCGGTTTGGAGTGCCACGCCTACCGGTAATTTCCCGTTTTGCGGGTGCTATTTGGTTGATTCGCGACGTTCTCGCCGGCTCCTGTTGCCCACTTGCCGCCTGTGCGGAACCACTTCCGCCAGCGCTCGATTTGGAGAGCCATGGGGACCTTGGGGCTCGAAACGCCATTGGCAGTTTCTTGTCCGACAATGTCTGGAAGAACTCGCAACACCGCGTCTTGAATCTCTTTGGGGCCGTCGAGCATTGGCAAGACTGCGGCGGCGAACAGTGGGTTTTGCATTTCTCCCATCGCGTTAAGTGTGGCGAGTTGAACCGCCGGTTCTTTGTCGCGGGCGAGTCGGTTGAGTGCCGCGACACCACGCGATGAACCGAGTTTGGTGAGCGCGAAAGCGGCGGCAACGCGCGTGAGATGATCTTTATCGGATAGCCGTGAGGACAAGTAGTCCAGGTGCTCGGCGCCACCGTTAGTGCCCATTGCTCTCAGCGCGGCCTGCGATACCATCGCGTCGGTGTCGCTGGTTAGTTCGAGCAGCCGTTTGAGTTGGCGTGGATCGGGATTTGCCTGAAGGAATTTACAGCCTTGCGATCGTTCAAACGCATGATGATGACTCAACTTCGACTGCACGTCGTCGACTTGTTCGGCGTTCGAAACCCGCGCATTCGCGTTTTGAGCTGATAGTGCCTTTGGCTTAATTTTGCTACCCCACAGCGTCTTGAGTTCGGCTAGCGCAATTTTTTCATTTCGAGTGGAAAAGAAGCTTGCGACTTTATCTGCGGGCATGACGCGAATCGCGATTGCCCGAGTTGCCGCTTGCCGCGAGCGATGTGTGGTGTCGTTGCTGGCGACATCGAACAGCAAGTCGCCCATGATTTTTGGGTTCCAATTTGCGATCGCTGCGATTGTTCGCAGTCGCACTTCGCCACTTTCATCGTTTAGCAGCCGCTTTGCCTCACGCCAGTGCTCGGCGTTGACGTCGGATTCTAGTGCCTCGGCGAGGGCCATGCGGACGCGCCACTGTTCGGCATCGATCTGCTGGAAAACGAAGTCGAGATCGCCAGCAGTAGTCAACGCTCGGAGGATTTCGGTTTGGATTCGCTCGGGTTCGACCGCGTACATGGACCGCAGGTTTTTCAAGTCGCTTTCGCTGCCACCTCGACCGACGGCGCGTATCGCCGCCAGACGGACTTCCAGTGTACTATCTCCAAGTTGTCTGAATAGTTTGAATCTCTCGTGTTCATTGGCAGAGTTATTTTTGTCAAACAGGTCGAGCACTGCGGCTCGTACTCCAGGGTCATCGGAATCGATGAGACCCCACGGTTGTGCGGGAGCGGGTCGCTTTACGATCGCCTGCAAGGCCGCCTTTCTTACGCTGTCATTACGCGTATCTAGCCCAGTGCTAATGAGGGCCTTGTATTGTTCCGCGGTCGCGACTTTCCCATAATGTTGCAAAACTTCAATATGCAACTCGGGAACATAAGTCGCTCCCGGTTTTTGTAGTTCCTGGACGGTTTGCTGTTGGACCTTTTGGAGTGCTTGGTCACCTTTGAGAGAGAACAGGGTTTCGATGGCTGCTCTGCGGACGTTGATTGGCAGCAACAGTTCCTTGGTGATCTCGTGCAGCGGCTTGAGGTATTTAACGCCATCGATTCTCGCGAGGCCAATGTTCGCATTGGCGGCGATAATCCGCTTGGAGGAATTCGTCGCCTTTCGAAGGAGTGATTTCGACTCTTCGGACGGCGTCACGAGTAGCTTGGAGATTATTTCATGCTTCCAAAGATATCCGCCTCTATCTTTGTCATCACCAACACTGTCTTCACCAACACTGTCTTCACCAACACTGTCTTCACCAACACTGTCTTCACCTTTGGCGGCGCCGTAGTCAAAGTACCAACCGTCGGCCTCAATCTTCTGTGTGGAACCGTCGGCCATCTTCTTGTCCACGTGGACGACCAGGTGTTCGTCGGCGGATGAATCTTCAGTATTCACCGGAACGAATTGTGTCATTTCGCGTTCGCCTTCGGGCGCTTGAACGCCCGCGCAAGCAGAAACGCAGAGGCAGAGAATTATTGCCCAGCCGAGTTGGCTGAAGCGCGTGCCACGGAAGGCAATCGTGGTTGCGTCGTATGGCAGCCTGTGCATTTTCATCGGCAAGTCCTTTGCCATGTGACGGGCTCGTCCTGAGCCCGGTTAGCTAAGTTGAAGACTATTTCAGTAAGTTGTCTAGGTCATCCAGCTCATTCGCCGGCGGTTTCGGCGCGGGTGAAGTGGGGTCGTCGGGATCCGCGGTAGCTGGTTTGGCCGGTGCGGCTGGAGCCGCGCCGTTTAGCTGTCTCAGTCCATTTTCACCGCGAACGATGGCGTCTTGCAGTGAACTGACGCCTACTCCGGTCTTGATACTGTCGATAAATGTCTGCAGTTGGCTAGCAAGTTTTTGTGCAGTCGCAGCGTCAGTTTGAGCCATCGCGCTGGCAATACCGTTGCCGGGAGCTTCACCGACGATACCCGTATGAATTGAAGTTAAGACGTAGACCATCCGCCGCTTCGTGCGGTCTGCAATGAATGCCGGCGGTGATTGTTTCTCGAATTTTATCAAGCTGGCGTCGATCATCTTGCGTTCTTGTTGGCACATCTTCGTCGCGAAATCCAACGTCGCTTTTTGAGTTTTCGCGGATGGGGTAGCTTGTCCTTTAAAGGCAAGTTTCCCCAGCGCTTGATAGACACTACATCGCAGTGATGCGGCTGATTGCGGGCTTTCGAGTAGAGCGAGCATTGCTTTTACTGCTTCGCCTTCATTGCCGGTCACGTTGGCGTTGCTGAGTACGTCAATCGCGCGTCGCTGCATCCAAACATGAGTTGGCGCATCTCTGGCTGGCGGTGCGGCTGAAGTTAACACTGCGATCATCTTGGTCTGCACTTCGTTTCTTTGCACGGCGGACATCGTGCTCCATCCGTAGGTTGTGTGTCGAACCAGACCGACGAGTGCGGCGATTTTCGTTCCGTCATCTAATTTTTCATTATCCAGTGATTGGAGGAGAAAGTCGGTGCCTAAGGCCGCCGGTTCGGGAAGCGTGCGTTTGATTTGGTTCATGGGCTGGGCGTCGAGTTCACCGGCTACCAGCATCGCATTGATCTTACAGGCGGGGTGGAAATTATCTTCCGTCAACACCTTCGCGGTATTGAGAAGCAGGCCGTTTACGTAATCTCTGGCCCCTTGCCCTTTGAGACCTTGAACGTCCTTGAGCAACTTCGCTCGGAGATCAGGGCACTCGTCAATCGTTTTTAAGTGAGTCATTCCTCGAACATGAAAATCGACGAACCACTTTTTTAGGTTGGTCTTATCGGAGTTG
>JBLHLE010000152.1:0-9977 GCA_047620805.1 Pirellulaceae bacterium | reverse complement strand
AATTTTCCAATATGCATTGTTGATGCAAAGCAGCCTTCGCTCTGGATCAAAATGCGCGATTTGCTGGTCTAGTGATCCCGCACTTTACCAACCGGCGAACAATTAATCCGTAACCACTATCGAATCAAGCAGTTACAATTCTTCGCCCCGGAGTGTGCCTCGTTGCACTGGCGCTCGAAAACTCGCCATCCGTTGAGATCTTGGCGAGTTAGCAGCTGCTACCCCTCTGTTGGGCGGCCCCGATTAAACAGTTATTACTGATTAGAAGGGATAATTGGTCGAAAAGTTCCCTCGAGACTACAACTTTGTCATCTTCGTTCGTGTTTCATTCGTGTTTCATTTACGGTCCAAACTAACGAACCAGCCCTGAGCTTCGCGCAGAATGGATCTAACGAGCCAGTCAATCATCCAAACTCAACCCAGCCACATCCTCGGCCAAAAGGGTCAACAAGTCTTCTCGTTGTTCGACATCGATCGGGGTGAACAGGAGTCCGTCGCCAGCTCGCTTTGTCGAGAACGACGAGTCGTATTCAGTGTTCCACAGGCCTGATGCGAGCTTTTGGGAAACTCGATCTAGTTCCAAGCGACTAATCTCTTTTGCGAGCTGAACGGTAATCCGTTGCCCGGAAGCCGATTCAATTTGTTCTGTTGTTTGCTGCAACTCGACGCCATCTTCGCTATCTGAGTGCGAGTGACCATCTGCTGCAACGAGCATTCGCAAAAAAGTCGGCTCAGCTTCGACCGAGGGTTGTCCAAGCAATGTACCCGTGTATTCGCCGAGCGCATCGACGTCGACGACTTCGCTTCCCGCAGTGGACGTCGAATTTGCCAATTCGGCGAATTCGCCCTGGCCCGTAGTGGGCGAGTTGATTTCGTTGATGACGACTAACACGTCGAGCGGCGAAATCAAGCCATCGTTGTTGACGTCGTAGAAAACAGGGAAGGTCGACTGGGCGGAAGGCAAATCTGAATCGCGGGGGTTTCGGTTGATGTGGTTCACCAGCGACAGGACGTCGGCGGGAGCAACCGAGCCGTCCCCGTTTACGTCGTACCGATTTGCCAAGTTGTGCCACTCAACCCCCGCAATACCGAAATCGACTCCGTCCTGGATTCCACTTTCTGGTACCGTGACCGAAACAGTCTGATTTTCAAATTGAACGTCGAAGGTACCGATCCCCAGCCCGGGAATGACGAACCTACCGCGAGCGTCGGTCGTGGTTGTATTGTTTGGCCCGACAACGAGGTGATCCAGATGAATATCAGTATCCGCGTAGCCGCGGGCGATCGCACTAGCGATATCGGCTGTGGGACGGTCAATGGTCAGTGTGTGAACATTGCCCGTGCCAATAAAGTCAGATGTATAGCGGTCGAGAAGATGCCCGTTGCTATCGAATACATCCAAACGGGCGATACCACCGTCGTCGTCGCCGATAGCATCGATACTGACCGAACTGGTGACTTCGGTAAACGCAATCCGCAGTTGCCGGCTAGATCCCGTCCATTTACCTGTAAGTTCGTTATGAATTGGACTGTAGGTGCCATAGACGTTGCCACCGGTCGAGGTGTATTGGCTATTGATCGCGACGGCACGGCCGTCGACATCGTCACCGATCGCGATAAACGACGCTCCGCTGAGGAAGTTGACGTCGAGCCCCTCGACTAGCGCGTCCTGATCGTACGTCTGACTCAAAGAAACCGGGCCATTTTCATCTACAATGGAAAGTTGCCGTCCCGCCAAATTCGGTTCGCCAGCATCCCATTGCCCGTTGCCGTTAACATCCTGCCAGATGTACCCACCGATTCCCGAATCGATCGTAGCTGTTCGACTTTGGTTGTCGCCGGCAAAGATCTCCGACGTCACAGTTGAAGAAACGTCGATTGCCCGCAATTCGACTTGGTGCAGTTGACTGCTCTCCAAAGAAATCGAGAGGTCCAGTTGTGTGGTGTAGTCGTTGACTTCAATTGCGGTTTGCCAGGCTCCGCCGTCGATTCGGTATTCGATCCGCGTAATTTCGTTCAGCGTAATATCGCTTTGGTTGCTCCGCGAGTTGCGATTCTCCAGTGTCTGAACGGAGGCCGTCCCTACGAATCGGTAGTTCTGTGATTGGGCGTCGTAGAACCCAGTGCCTTCAAGTTTGTGGGGCACATCGAGAAAATCGAAGATGCCATCGTTATCGGAGTCTCGCCAGCCGACTAGTTCGAGCGACGACTCGGATGTCGAATAACTGTCAAAGGCTCGCGACGCCTCTCCCGACGACCCCATGATACTGTCGACGTGGATGTAATTGGGATCGGGATTGTCGTGGGCGTTGACGTTCAGAGCGTTATAGTAACCGCGTTGATCGAAGTAGCTGCCACCGCCGTCGTATTCATCTCTCCCCCAAAAAATGTGCCCGGTCTCGTGGGCATATGTACTAGCGGGGCGTTTTGCCGGCACCACTAAAAACTTCCCACCCGAAATGGCAAAGGCCGATTGGAACGTGCCATTAGGTGCAAATCGACCGTCGGCGTCGTTTTCGTCATTGATGACGAACATCGTAAACGCCCAGTCGTGCCCCGTGGAAACTCGCTTGGCGTTGTTATAATCGACTACATCATCAATATAATCGTTAGGACTGTTAAAACCGGCAACATCGAGAAAATCGTTCGCGTAAAACTGTAGATAATCCGACTGTCGAGCAATCGGTTCGTATTCTGTCGGGATTGGAGCGTCGGCGTACTGGTAATCGATGTGATAGTTGAGTTCGTGGACGGTGTTCTGCCGCCGCAGCATTTCTTCCCACCAGTCGAGCGCTTCCTCGATCTTGGTTTTCACCTCAATGCGGTACGGATCGTCCCAATTCTCTGTGCTAACATCCGTCGAACCATCCGACTCGAAGAATACCACGGTCACGTCGATATCGCCGACCATTACTTCGCCGGTATCGGTGTTGGCGGCGCCGAACGGAATCCCGGCCAGGAGGTTTCTGGTTTCGAGCGACTCGAGCCGTAAACGCCTCATTCTTCGCTGTTTGCGTTGATTACGCGTCATAGAGATGTAAGCCGAAAAAAATGAAGTAGCACGTCAATACTACGAGCAAATGGACATCTACGATGTCCGCAAAACGCGTCCGCACCTGACCCTAACGACTCCATTGTTTCGCTTCCATCGCCAGGAGGCAATGATCGAACAACTTGAACGACGTCAAATCGGGTTCGTGCAACGGGTTGAACGCCACGACACTGTTCCCAACTAGCCTATCTGAGCTCTAGTAAACAACATCGGAGCAGCGCCACTCGCTTGCCTTTTTGTCATCCCGCTTACTGGATGATAATCAGCGCTAACATTTGTCTCAATAAATTAGCGCTGGGAAGCCCTAGTGAAAGGGAAATCTTGTGGAATTGTAACGGCTCTAAGGATTAATCCAGTATGAAAGTAGCTCGGCACGGCGTTGCCACCGAGCCGAGCTCCATTTCAAACTCTTACGAGTGCTGTATTTTACAGACCGGCGAAGAACTCGTCGTACGCCAGGACGTCGACAACATCTTCGAGAATGTCGTCGGCAATCTCGTCTTCCAGTTCACTGGACACATCGAGAAGTGCGACTTTACGCGACAGCGAGTTGTTCAACTTGACGGGCAACTCGAAGGGAATTTCGACCGAGTCGATCGCAACTTCCGACGCTTTCTCTTGCTGGGTTTCAACAACTGCGTTGCTCGCTGCAGCCGCCGCAAACAAGCCTTCACCAAGGCCGGCCGCTTCGTCATTCAAGAGGTTCACCACCATTAAAACGTCGATGGACGTAACTTGGTTGTCTCCGTTAACATCGTAGAACGGAGGTGGCATTTGCGGAGCTGGCGGAAGGTTCGTATCGGGCCGATGCAGATTGATGTAGTTGATCAATACCAGTGCATCCAAGGGCGAAATGTGACCGTCGCCAGTGACGTCTTCATTAATCTCTGGGTTCTGCCACACCGATCCGATACGAACTCGGTAATCTTCGACTTCGCCGTCTTCGGCAAAACCGCCAGGAGCCAAGTTGCCAACCGTACTCAAACGGAATCGAGCGTAGGTGCTATCTAATTGCGCCAGAGCGGGCACAGCAAATGTCAGATTGTTGACACCGTCGACAACTACTTGGCTGGCGAAAATTCGCTCGCCAAGATCGTTGAAGTCGCCATCGACATTGAAGTCGATCCACGCGTCCAACAAGCCGTTGCCAAACGAAATAGTCGCAGTTACTTCAACTTCGGCCACTTCACCCGGCAACATTAGCGAAGTGAAGATGACTCCGTCGTCGTCGTCCCCACCCTCATCGATGTCGTCGCCGTCGGCCAGATCCGTCGGTTGACCGTTGAGATCAGCATCGGCATCGGCACCAGCACCGAGATGGAATCCGGCGACGATCTGGTGGCGAGCACCGACATCACCCAGAGTCGGATAGGTTGCGGGAGCATCACCGTAGTCGATTCCACTTCCCAGCAAGATGCGGAACAGTGTATTTCCATTGGTGGAATTAGGTCGTAACGTGTTTCCGGCAATATCTTGGATTGGAGTAATGAACTCGTTGATCACACCAACCACGCTGGCGGAGCCCGTCATGGTGATCGTTTCGCCTTGGTTTGATGCCATCAGGTCGACTGAATTTGCACTGTTGATGGCATCGACCACTGCTTCAGCCACTTCTTCCGATGTGGCGTTGGGCAAGACGGGGATCGCGATCGCTCCGGCTGTCTGAGCACCAGGTGCTCCCGTCAAACCGATTGGACCACCGCTAGTGTCAACGACGTGACTGACAGAGGCACCCAAGTGAATTTGACCGTCGCCCAGGTCAGTTGGCGTCAAGCCGAGACCAGAGCCATTGAGAGCTTGAATAATCGCGTTCACAAGGTCTTGTTGAGTGCTCGGGACGACGCTGCCGCTATCGGCGAACGAGATGGCAAAGGCATCCTTGTCCCACGACCGATTCGTATCGAACTCGAAGACGATTGGATCGTTGGTACCCAGGGTAACGGAGAACGAATCGCCATCAGCTACGCCACCTGTGCTGCCGCCAGCGACCGGCACTTGCATGATATAGTTCGTGTCGAACTCGAACACGACCGAATCACCGTTGTTATCGAATACAGTGAAAGAACTACCTTCGACAACGTCTGCACCTTCGTCAGCGGTGATGATATGTCGCTCGCCGTTAACCAATTCAACTAGATAGTTTGTATCCAGCGACCAGAGGCCAGCAGTTGGCGTTAGGATGATAGTGTTGTTGGTCGGATCGAAAGCGAAGAAGTAATCGATTCCTTCTTCAAGCCGCACACCTTCCTGGAAAATGATGACCGTACTCGAGTTGACAGTGGAATCATTAATACCGCTGCCGGATACCGGATCGTCGACATCGACACCGTCGAACAACTGAATTTCAATCGTCGCTAGTGAGACATTTACGATTTCGACGAAGTTGTTGGCCGGATCTTGATCAACACCCTCGGCATCGTTGTCCAAGGGCGATACAACTAAACCGCTCGGGCCGACAAAATCGGCGCGGTCGATGGCACCGCGGTCCTTGAAGACGAAGCGGCCAATACCGATTGGCGGAGCCACGCTCGGATCGTCAACTCGCAATTGACCCGTTGCGTCCAAGCTAGGTGCGAGGATCGGAGACAATTCAATACCCAGTGGGCCAGCAACATCAACCATCGCCGCTCGGTCTTCGAGCGAATCGATTGAACTGTCGATGGCAGGTGAGCCTGGAGCAGGATAGAAGTTGCCGTTGGCACCGTCGACATACAACTGAACCGTGGGAGCAACGATCAGTGCAAAATCGCCTGCGACAGCTGAGTTCGCGGCGTTGGCACCATTCGCTTGATAGAGCGATCCGCCGACAACCGTAGAGGCTGATGATGCATCGACATCGATACCGACGCCGAAGTTGGTAATTATGTTATTCAGAATCGTTGGACTGGCGTTGTCCAGAACACGAATCCCGGTGTCGTTACCGGTAATAACGCCGTCTTCGGTAGCCAATTCGAGGAACGAGGTAATCACTGCGTTGGTCGAATTTGGATCCAGCGTCCAAGACATCGCTGAAGTGACGTCGCCGAAGCCGAACACACCACCCAAAAGCGGATGAGTGAACGGTGCTAACGACGCGGTATCGACGTTTCCAGCAACCGAGTAGTTCGTGCCACCGCCTTCAATCGCAATCACTAAGTCAGCGAACTGGTCGGCCGCCCATCCAGTGTACGAAGCGTTAACTAACTCAGTTCCCGGTGTGTACGCACCGCCTTGCCCGAAGCCAAATCCCTCCGGTCCGTCCAGCGTGAATACGCGGAAATCGTCCTGTCCAGGGGTTCCGGCTGGCCACAAAAAGTCGTCGCCAACGCCCTGCACATCTTCGTCCAAATAGTTGATAAACTGAACGTCGCCAAACGGAGCAGTTGACGTAAATGTCAGCGTGTTGGTCAGTCGCGGATCCCCATCGATGAACGTAGTTTCAACTCGCCAGTTGATGGGGCCATTCGCGCCAGGGAAAGTCCCCTCGCTGACCACCAAGTCGTCGCTAACCAAAGTCGGCGGCGTGGTAATCGTCGAGAGACTCAAGTCGAGTGCAGTTCCGTCACTGCCGACATCCACATAGTTCGTAAAGCCAAAGATAAAGTCTTGATTTACTTGCAGCGTGTTATTTCCCTGCACAGTCACGCCACTGCCAGAGGCGAACGAGCCACCGCCGCCAGCGAGAGGAGTAAACTCAAAGTGACCGGGAATGTTAACGTCGACGTCATTGTCGATTAGCAAGCCATTGTCCACCTCGGGGCCCGTTGGCAAACCAGAGACAGCTGTTCCAACCAGCGTGTTGTTGACGATTCGACCAAATGGCACTGCTCCAGTATCTGCACCGGTGACGGAGTCGCCGGCAAACTGAATTGCCGCACTGCCTGCTCCGGCAATGATATTGTTGACGATCGACACGCCGGGCACCCAACCGTTCGTGTTTTCGAAGGCCAAAATGCGAGTCGGACCCACATCCGGATTCTGACCAGCCAGCGGCACGATGTCGCTGCGGTCACGCAAACCTGGCTGTACCTGGATACCGAAGTTAGCCGAATTGGTGATCGAATTGGAGTGAATCAACACTTGACCTTGAGGTCGTTCGCGATTGCTATCGCCGACATCGTCGAAGTGCTGTACCGCTGCCAGACTTCCGCCAACCGCACCAAACGGGCTGATAGAGATCTGGTAGTCGCCGGCGGTAAAGCCGCCTGCACCACTGAATTCAATATTTGGATCGTAGAACAGATTGAAGCTCGAAGTCACGCCGATGAAGTACTCACCGTCGAGAGGTGCAGTGAACTCGAGGAATGAATCTGTCGAGTCTGGATCGTCATCGTTATTGGCCAGCTCGAATCCGTTGCTATCGAATACTCGGATATACGAATCCAGAGCAGAGCCGATCGTAAAGGCGTCAACATCGATCAGAACGGTGTCGGCCTCTAACAATTCGATGCGATACATATCGACATCGTTTTCGGCAAAGATGACGTCTTCATTGTCGCCAATCGAGCCCAGACCGAGGAACGTGCTGAAGCGGCCGACGATACCCGTTTCAATTGCGTCCAGCGACGTCTCGTTGTTTTCAGTTGCTTCAACGCCGTCGGAGAAGCCTTCGATAACCGCGGTGCCGTGGAGATCGATCGAACGGGACGTACTGAGCGTACCCGAAATCGTTCCGTCCGTTGAAGAAGCTTGCAGATCGAGAATTGATTGAACCACACCCGAGTTAATCGTGTCTCGGATCGAAGCTGCCACGATGTAGTCCGGGTCGGTTGGTGCGAACGGAATCGCGACATGTCCAATACCCACGCCATTGCCAACGGTGACGTCGTCGTACTCAAACGTCACGACCGACGTTCCATCACTGATCGTAAACGTACGACCTTCGGTGATGTTACTGCCGCTAGGAGCGTGTATTCGCGAACCTTGGTCGAGGCGGCCGTTCGTATCGAAGCTGCGACCACCGACTAGTTCGGACAGCAGCAAGCCGGGATCGGTCGGAATGCCGACCGACAGTCCGAATTCTTCGCTGCGTCGAATTTCAAGCTGATAGGGGCCCTCCACGATCGCTGGTGGCGAAGCGTCAACGTTCGTCGTAAACAGTGCCGCACCAAACTGACCACCGGAGGTGACCATTTCGCCACGTTCTGCAAAACCGATAATGACGTCGTCGACGAACACGCCAACGTGGGCGTTGTCTTGGGCTCGCAAAGCGCCAGGGAAGCCGGTCCCGGTACCGCCAGTCGACGTTGCTTCGCGGTCAAACGCACCGAAAATGTCGCCGTCCAATCCATTCTCCGGGAATCCAAAGAAATCAGTCGTGACTAGTCCAAAGGGACCAGCGTCAGTCACCGTTCGGTTAACAATCGTAATTAATGTGTCGTGGACCGGAATTGACTCCACGCTACCACCAAATCGTCCCGCCAACGCAGCTGCAATCGCATTCGCCACGTCTGCGGACGTCATTTCGACGTTGACGTTAATGGGCGTACCGTTTGTACCCGGACGTCCCGAGATGAACGAATTGGGTAAACCCACGGTTGAAACAGATGTCGCGAACGGGATATTGACCTTATTGCCAGATCGGCTGATCAAACCACCGGGCGTCGTCAGCGTAATACTCATCGAGTACTCACCTTCGCTGAACGCGAACGCTCCGCTTCCTGCCACCGTAGGATCGTAGTTAAAGTTAGCAAAGGTGCTAACTCCGACGTAGTAATCGCCGGAAATCATTGCCGTGAATTCCAAATACGAATCGACTCCACCAAACTCACCGGGAGCGGAACCGTCATCGTTGCCTGCCAACTCGTTGCCTTGAGCATCGAAGACACGTATTAACGTGTCGACCGTTGAAGTCGGCGTGTCGGTGTCGATGACCAAAGTGTCGCCGGTACCCATCGTCAAGCGGAACATGTCCACGTCGAGTTGGGTGTCGAACAGAGCTGCATTGTCACCGAGGATAAAGTCGCCTTGATAGCTTCCAGACTGACCGCGGAGCGTGGTGTCGATCGCTGTCTCAATCGTGTCGTTCGACTCGGTAACACCAGCCGCGAAAACTACCGGAGGCGCTACCAAACCGCTGCGTACGATTGCTCGTTCGATGCTACCGGCAATCTCGGCCGAGGTCATCGTCGGATTAAACGGAACACTAAAGTTTCCGTTGGGAGTCAAAGTTGAAGTTCCGGGATTGAACGAGGCATTCGCATCGTTCAGCTCGACCAATGCACCATTCGCCTGTGTTGTAATATTCAGTCCGCTGCCGTTAATCGCCTCACTAACTGCTACTGCGAGTTCATCTGCAGTCCAACTGGGGACATAGGCAATGCGAACGGCAGCCGGATCGGCGACGTTTGGCGTCCCCGATACTGTCAGTGCGAGAGCATTCGAGACATCGATTGTGTGGTTGAGCCCACCGAGGTGCAATACACCATTGCCTAGATTCGTCGGAGTCAGATCGAGCCCCAGAATCCCTAATCCAATAGCGGCGCCCAAGCGGTCAGCAATAACGTCTTGTCCACTGTTACCAATCAAGACGATCACGTCGCTCCTGGGGTTCGTAAGATCATCCGAGTCGAACTCGAAAATGATTGAGTCGCCTTCGCCGTCAGCGATCGTGATGGTGTCGCCGTCTTGCACGCCGCCGAAGTCGTTTGCAGGCACATTGGGAATAATGATCGCCAAGCCTTCGTCAAACTCGAACTTCGCCACGTCCGCTCCATCGCCGACGGTGAAGCGATCGCCGTCGTTGAGGTCGCTGGCGGGTGTCATGAGAAGGTCTTCATTGAAGGTATTGTCGCCATCAAACTGGAATGTGGTTCCGTTGATAGTAAACGTTTCACCTTCGCTTACTTCTGCGGCAGACGGAGCCAGCAGCGTAAAGCCTAATTCAATTTCGAATGTCTCACTGCCGCCAAAGAATCCTGCATCGACAACGGTAAAGGTTTCGCCA
>JBLHLE010000151.1:0-9994 GCA_047620805.1 Pirellulaceae bacterium | reverse complement strand
TTTTTCGATACCGTTCTTAGTTCTTAGTTCTTAGTTCTTAGTTCTTAGTTCTTAGTTCTTAGTTCTTAGTTCTTAGTTCTTAGTTCTTAGTTCAATTAGATCTTGGTCGAATCGACACTCTTCTGACTACCAGCGGAGGGGAGCTTGCCAGGCTTCTTTGAGAGCGTCGATGTTCTGATCAATCAATGTTTTGTCGCCATTGTTGACGACGAACTGAGTGTCGCTCGTAACTTCACCAATTGCGGTGACGGGCAGCCCTTCCAGTTGAGCCAGGAAGGCCGGTTCGTTTTCGGGCGTAACTTCGCACAGGAATCGAGTATTGGATTCTGCAAACAATCGCACCCAATCAGCGTCACTCGCTGGGATCTCACCGTCGAGTTGCATTCCTTGGATATCGATTGTTGCTCCCAAGCCTCCGGCAAAAGCCATCTCAGCTGCTGCGACAGCCAAGCCGCCCTCACTCAAATCGTGGCACGAGCGAACTTTTCCGTTCTTGATTGCGGCGTGCAATTTGTGAAAGACGCTGTTCGCCAAGTCTGTATCGACTTGCGGAACTTGTCCACCACGAAGTCCTCGGACGACGCCCAAATGCGAACCACCGAGTTCGTTTTTGGTAACGCCAATCAAGTACAGTTGATTGCCGGCGGATTTCAGATCCATGGTGACGCAGGTCGAAACATCTTCGACTTGCCCCATGGCGCTGATGAGCAACGTAGACGGGATGGAGATCGTTTGCTTTTCGCCCTCTTTGTTGAAGTAGCTGAACTCGTTGTTCAAGCTGTCCTTGCCACTGATGAATGGCGTTTTCAGTGCAATGGCGACATCGCGGCACGCCAAGGCGGCTCGGACTAGCGTTCCGAGCGTCTCGGGACGATCGGTGTAACCCCAGCAGAAGTTGTCGAGGATTGAGATTGTCGCTGGATCGCCACCCACAGCAACGCAGTTGCGAATCGCTTCGTCGATGGCACTGGCTGCCATGTCGTATGGATCGAAGTCACCGTAGTGCGGGTTCATTCCGTTACTGACGACGATGCCTCGACGACTGGACAGTACCGGACGTACGACGGCCGCGTCTCCCGGGCCATCATTCTTCACGCCGACTAATGGCTTGATGGCGCTGCCACCTTGGACTTCGTGATCGTATTGACGAATAACCCACTCCTTACTGGCGACGTTCAACGATCCGAGAATGTCGGTCAGTACTTGGTTGGGGTCGCCTGCCTGGTCTAACTCGCTGAGCGGTTGGATCGGTTCTGGCTCGTAGACGGCTTCGCGAACAACGGGTGGTCGACCGTCGTGCAAGAATTCCATCGCAACGTCCGCGACGACTTGGTCCTTATACTTGAGTACTAAACGATTGGTGGCTTCGAAACGACCGATAATGGTCGCTTCAACGCCCTCGGATGCACAAAGGTCGTGAAAGGCGTCCCACGTTTCGGGCGGGACGGAGAAGACCATTCGCTCTTGTGCTTCGGAGATCCAAATTTCGGTATAGGAGAGACCGTCATATTTGAGTGGTGCTTTGTCGAGCCAGACTTCCGCTCCAATTTTTTCACCCATCTCACCGACGGCACTTGAGAATCCGCCCGCACCGCAGTCGGTAACTGCGTTGTAGAGACCTTGGTCGCGGGCCGCCAGCAGCACGTCGGCTACCATCTTCTCGGTAATCGCGTTACCGATTTGAACAGCGCCTCCCGAAATAGTCTCGCTTTCGCTGGTGAGTTCAGCCGAGCTGAATGTTGCACCGTGAATTCCATCGCGGCCAGTTCGTCCGCCGAGGGCCACGATCCAGTCGCCAGCTTTGACCTCCTTGAACGACATTTCCCGCGGAAGTATTCCGACGTTGCCGCAATATACCAGTGGGTTTCCGAGGTAACGGTCGTCGAAGAAAACCGCACCGTTTACTGTGGGGATTCCCATGCGGTTGCCGTAATCGCGAACACCCGACACGACACCTTTCATCACTCGCCGCGGATGCAGAATACCTGGCGGGAGCGATTCTGCGGGAGTCGTTGGCGGCGCGAAGCAGAAGACGTCGGTATTGCAGATGGGTTTCGCGCCCATGCCCGTTCCAAGCGGATCGCGGATAACGCCACCGATTCCCGTATTCGCTCCGCCGTAAGGCTCAATAGCGGACGGGTGGTTATGTGTTTCGACCTTGAAGACGATGTTGTATTCGTCGTCGAATCGAACGATCCCGGCGTTGTCTTCGAAAACACTCACGCACCTATCGTTCTCGCCCAGCTCTTTGCGAATTTGTTGTGTTGCGGCGAAGATGGTCTCTTTCAACATGTTGTCGAATTTTTGTTCGCCCTTTTCGTCTCGATAGTGGATGCGACCGGCGAGTGTTTTATGGCTGCAGTGCTCGCTCCAAGTCTGGGCGACGGATTCTAGTTCTGCATCGGTTGGGTCGCGGCCCAAATCACGATAGTAATTCTGAATCGTCTGCATCTCTACCAAGGTGAGATAGAGTTGCCCTTCTTGGCTGAGCTTCAGCAGCCCGTCGTCGTCCAGTTCCCGGATTTCGATCCGGACCAATTCGAATTGATATTCGAAGCCGAATTCGAGGGCATCGAGTTCCAGTGGCCCGACGATGATTTGTTCGATCGAGTCGTTGGCCAGCAACTTGTTGCAAAGCAGCTTGAGGCGGTCTTCCGGCAATTCTGGTAACCAATATTTGCGGAACGTGCGAATTGCAGTCGCGTCGAATTTAAAATCTTTGACTGCGTTGAACGCACTTTGTGCAACGGGGTCCATCACGCCAGGTTTCAGTAGCACGTGAACAAGGCTCGGACGTCCGTTGGGCGATTGGCTCAATTGCGCGTCGCCAACGGCGGCCACAACGGTTCGCTCCACCACCCCGTCGGCGAGCAATTCATTGGCCAGGCGTTTCACTTCAGCGCCCGACAATTCGCCTTGCACGAGGAATCCTCGAGCAGCGGAAACGGTGAGTTCCTCACCCAATCCCAAGTCGGCTGCTTCGCTGGCAATCGCGGTGCCAACTCGGTCGGGTTGTCCTTCAGCCGGATAGATGTCAACTTCCCAAAGCGTCACGGTTCTGCTTTCCTGCATTGAGTAACTGAATCAGTTTTTCTTCGTCTCCCGACGCCAACGAGTCGCGGAAGGCTTGTAGCTTTTCAATGAGCTGATCGATTGATTCAACAATGTTGTTGCGATTATCGACTAATATCTGTCGCCACAATTCAACTTCTCCCGCTGCCACGCGAGTGGTATCGGTCCAACCGCCAGCCACTAGATTGAGGTATTCGATCGGGGTTACCGCCGCTGTCGCGGAGGCGGCCACGTGCGGTAGGTGACTGGTCATCGCTAACGCTTTGTCGTGCTCTTCGGGACTCATCGAAACGACGGTGGATCCCAATGAACTCCAAAATTCACCGACAGCGGCCTCGTCCTCAGCCCGCGTCTCCGAGGTCGGAGTGACAACGGTAACGCGGTCGACGAATAAGTCTGCCGAGGCGTGCTCAAAACCTGATTGTTCACTACCAGCGAGGGGATGGCTGCCTACAAAATAGACTCCCTCCGCCAGTGGTTCGCGGAGGGCATGGGCCATAGTCGCTTTAGTGCTGCCGACATCGGTAATCAATGAACCGGGGCGACAGGCTGTCGCGAGTTGTTGGATTTGTGGGACAATTGTGGCGACCGGGGTGCACACCACTACCAGATCTGCGTCGGCGACCGACTGCTCAATCGAGGTTGTTGCGGTGTCGATGATCCCCAATCCTTGGGCTTTTTCGAGTTTTTCCTGGCTCCGGCCAACACCGATGATCTGCTCGGCCAATCCGCGCTGCCGAAGGGCCAAGCCGATCGAACCACCGATCAGTCCAACTCCAACGATCGTCACCGTTTCCCAACGCTTCATTGGTCTGCAACTCACAAGGATCCAAAAGGCGGATTGTATCAGATCGGCCTCCGATTGAGACGGGGGCATTCGCCGATTTCCTGCCCGTTGGCTCCCCATTTTCGCTTTCAACGCATAAACTTATGGTATGGCTCGAATTAAAACACGAAATCTGATTACGCTCCTCCGGCGGTTGGCGATTTCCCTCGAAGCTGGCGTCGACATCGTCAGACTTATCGAGCAGGAATCAGAGCGCGGACCAACGGAGCAACGACGGCAACTGGGAAAGATTCGCCAGCTGCTGAATAGTGGACATACACTTACTGAATCCATGCAAGCTTGTTCGTCTTACTTTCCTCCACTGGTGTTAAACCTGGTCGAAGTTGGCGAACAGACCGGATGTATGGATCAGGTAATGATTCGCTTGGTGGAATACTACGAATCACTCGCGGATCTGCAGCGAACTTTCATTGCCGGGATCATCATGCCCGGGATTCAACTGGCCATGGCCATTGGAATTGTTGGTTTGCTCATCTGGATTATGGGCATGATCGGCGGCAGTGGCCTCGATGGCGAACCGATCGACATGTTGGGTTTTGGCTTGATCGGTACTCCAGGACTGATCAAATACCTGATGATCGTTGGCAGCGTCTTCCTCGGCGCCTTCCTGCTCTACAAAGCGGTCTCCAGCGGTCAGGCAGGCGGAATGTTAATGCCACTGATTTTGCGGATACCCGTGGTTGGTAATTGCATTCTCACTTTCGCCGTCGCGAGATTCGCATGGACATTAGGTTTGGCACTCGAGGCAGGAGCAGACGCCAGACAGTCAATGCGAATGGCTTTGAACAGCACGCAGAATCCGCACTTCATGCAGCACGCCAAGAAGGTTGACGACGGGATCTTGGAAGGTCGCGAAATGCACGAGATCTTGGACGAGACAAAGGTGTTTCCCGATGAATTCATCAATACCTTGGCAGCCGCAGAACTTTCCGGAACTCACAGCGCCTCGCTTCAGCAAGTGTCGAAAGAATATGACGCGCGAGCTCGCTTGTCCGCAACCGCGTTGACGGCCCTCGCCAGTATGTCGATCTGGGCAGGTGTCGGCGCGTTGATCATATTCTTGATCTTCCGCTTGGCAATGTTCTATCTCAACACGATCTACGGTGCGCTCGATGGCCTGAATTAATCGGGAGCCCTGTAGCCGCTCCGCTGTTTTCTTCTCTTCACTTCAACACTCTCAAATCATCACTCATTATTCTTCATTCCTCTTCCAATCACCGCGCCAAGTGATCAGTTCCGAGCCGAGCGTAAATGAAGAGTGTCGAGTGTCGATTTTTGATTTTTGAAGTGGACGAAGATCACCTAACTCGCGTCTTGGCTTTCTAGTGCCTCGACGCTCCACAAATCCACGTCGACAACAACGCCGCGATCAAGGCTGCCATCTTTCGCCGATGGGCGAGCGTAAGCGCGAGCAGCAGCGGCGCGATCTGGATAGTGCTCGTTAGGGTCCGCCTTTTGAAGCGCTCGGCGGTAGTGTCCCATCGTTAACTTTTGTTCTGAATCTTCGACAGCTTCCTCCAGTGTTCCGTAATTCGGATAGTGTAGATCCGTCACTCGAGTAGTCGGTGGAATAGAAGGATATACCTTGGCGGGCTTCGCATTGACTTCACTTACGTCCACCGTGGGCTGATTAGTTGAACAGCCAGCAATGCTGACGAGCACCAGTACGGCGTGAATTGCGAACCAGCGTCGGTTGGTCATGGTCTCTGATCCTCTCGGGAAACGAAGAATTGCTGCAGAGCGAAAACTACTGGTCGAAAACTGCAAGTCACTGAAAACCTACCTCGATTTCACTTCGCGCGCAGCGTTGGCAGTCATAGCGAGACAGTTTGATGTTGTCGCGAGACTGGACCAATGCATTTTGCGACGATTACAGGGATTGCCACACACACGGCTTTTTTGGAAAATCTGGTGCGAGCCGCAAGTTATTGTGATGCCATTACTTGCAGTGCTAAATCCGCGTGTCCACACCTGACCGGACGCGAACGTAACTTTCCCAGTGAGATGTAACACTAATCGAGAATGGAATCGACTTTGTGCAACGCGGTTGCGGCTTCGCTGCGAATGGAATTCTGGTCGTGGTTTCGGAGTCGCAGCAGAATTGGAACCGCAGTCTTGGCAGCAGGACCGATCGCGCCAATCGCCCTTACTACACGGCGAAGTACATCTACATCGCTACCAGTTCCTCGTGGTCCTGAATCTAACGAATCAGATGCTACTGACTCTGTGTCCAACTCTGTGTCCAACTCTGTGTCTAACTCTGTGTCTAACTCTGTGTCTTCTGTCTCTAATAGAGTCTCCAATAACTCGGTCAATGACGCGACTGCCGACTTTGCGTGGGGCCCAAGCATCTCCAACGCTTCGATTGAGCTTACTTGCTTTGCTCGGTTGGCGTCCTGCGTTAGCTCAACCAGCCGGAGCACGACTTCGTCACCGGCTGAACCAATCGAGCCTAAGGCTTTGATCGAATTGCAGCAAACGCTCAGGTCGCCGTGATTGGTGGCGATTAGCAATTGGGGGATCGCAGATTTACCATTCGCCTGCATCGTGGAAAAAATATATGACGCCTGTCGAGCTACTTCGGGTTCCGGGTCGGCGAGTGCATTGGCGAGAACTGGAACGAGAGTCGCCTCTGGCGCTAGGTATTCGAGTGCAGCGATCGCAGTATGGCGAACGCCGGGTTCTTCATCACTCGCGAGGGTGATCAGTGCTTTGATCGCGAGTTCGCGATCGTAGGAGCTACCAGCGAGCGCGACTGCGGCTTGCGTGCGGACTACGACGTCGTCATCCCGTAGTGCTTCAACTAGTTCTCGCCCCGCCGGTTTGCTGTATTCACCTAGTATTCTCAGCACTATTGCTGCAAGCCTCCGCTCGTCGACGTTGCCGTCGGCAAGCGATTTCGATGCAATCCTGGACGCCACCGTTTTGCCTTCCGAGCTGAGGTAGCTGAACATCGCTGCAGCGACAAAACTGTTTTTCGTCTTCGCGACTTCAAAAAGAATAGGGACGGACTCGGGTGGGAGTTCATTCAGTTGCGCTTTAGCCCGTTTCTGTTTCGCATTATCGGCGAAGTCTTCTGTGATCTGCAGCACGGCTTGCTGTGTCGAGTTACCACCGCAACCATGAAAGCAAAAAGTGATTCCAGCAAAAATCATGAACGAAAAGAATCGCATGTATTCCCCTAACTCTCGAAGATCGAATAGCCGCGACTGGGCGATCTTCAAGCGACTCGTCTTGCTGTCGTCAATATCCTCGTTTCGTCATCATTGGTCGAACGGACGAGATCGTCAATAGCGAGATGGGCGGCATCTCATTTCACACTACATCTTGCGTGATATCGGCGATGTTGCCATGTCAGGGAATGTAATGCCTAGACTGAGGTGCCCGATTGTACGACGGACTTGCCCTAAAAAATGGCCGAAATCTGGACGAGTCTGTCACTCTCAAAATTCGTCGTATTCCCTAAGTTGGCTCGAATTACCATTTTGCGTTAGAATGTTGTCGGCAGGCCAGCGATCGCTCATTTAGACAGGACCAGTAACAGCTAACTCTTCTTATTCGAAACTGGTCGCTAGAATCTCATCGTCATCGTCATCGTCGTTATCGCGCAAGAAGCAAGTCTTGAGTACCGTCGAGAAAGTTGGAATCGCTTGCAAGGAATTTCCTCCCCGACAGCCGTCTTTTTCCGCCGTTATCGCCGCTCGTTCAGCGCGATTCTCAGCGTGGCGTTTCTGCTATCAATGACTTTGCCGTTGCGGGCTGATGAAGCTGTCAGTCAGTGGCCTCACTTGCGCGGTCCCCATTACGATGGTGTCAGCGAAGAAGTCAATCTGATCAACGGTTGGGACGACCGCGGACCTGCGGTTCTATGGATGGTCGATGTCGGCACTGGATACTCGGGTATCATTGCGGTAGGTGATAAACTTTTTACTCAGTCGCAGGATCTGTACGGTCAATACGTAGCGTGTTTGGACAAGGACACGGGTCGTGAGATTTGGCGGCGCAAGTACGACTGGGCTTATGACGGTTCGGGGCTTTATCCTGGGCCGCGAGCGACTCCAACCTACGCGAACGGCCGCGTCTTCTTTGCATCGACGACGGGGGCGATCGGTTGCCTTGATGCGGAAACTGGCCGCGAGATTTGGACTCGCAATGTCACAGTTCAATTTGACGGCAAAGGGACCGGATTCGGTTACTCGTGTTGTCCGCTAATCGTCGCGGGTAAAGTAATTCTTCCCGTCGGCGGCCAATTCGCCAGCATGGTGGCACTGGACGCAAACGACGGCAGCGTAGTTTGGAAACAAGGAAGCGAGCCCGCTAGTTACTGTGGCGCGATTCCAATCGAATTGCAGGGGGATCGATACGTCATCGGGTTTCTCCGCAACACGCTGGTCTGCCACGACTTGGAGTCGGGGAATATTCTCTGGAAACGCGACTATTCATCCGGCTACGACGAGCACTCTGCATATCCAATGTACCGCGAGCCATTTCTGGCTGTGGCGAGTCCCTTTATGGGCGGCGCGGAGATGTACGAATTGGCTGTTGTAAAAGAAGCAGACGGCGGTAGCGCGAAAGTCGCGACCGAGGAGCCCGCAGAAAAGATCACCGCCAAGATCGTCGCCAAGCCGAAATGGATTTCAGGAAAACTATCGAACGACGTTGCGACAAGCGTCTTGTTGCACGATCATATCTACGGGTTCGATCTTAAAGACATCCAGTCAAAACTACATCGACCGTCCCGAGGACAATTGCGCTGCATAGAGTTTGAAACCGGTAATGTTGTTTGGTCGACTGATAGGACAGGGCAGGTTTCGTTAGTAGCCGCCGACGGTAAGCTCTTCATGTTGTCCGATGAAGGCGTATTGATTGTCGCCGCAGCAACACCGGACGAGTATCGCGAGCTGGCTCGAGTCGATGTATTTCCGGGGGAACGATGCTGGACGTCACCATCGCTACACGACGGGCGACTGTACTTGAGAAGTCCAACTCGAGCTGCGTGTATATTGTTGCGCGATGAAGCCAGATTATCGAATAGCGAAAAGGCGAAGGCCAAGCCGGCGATTGAGGTGGTCGAGGCGCGTTACGCCGACTCCTTGTCATTGTCACTGGGCGGTGAGCGAGAATTTCCTTATGACCCGCCGGAGCAGGAGGAGTTGATCTGGTGGTATCAATTTTCGGTCGCTTCCGTTTTCCTGCCGGCGTTTGTTCTGTCCGTCTGTATTGAACTCGGCTTGCGAGTCAAATACGATCGCGCGGTCAGGCGCCGGATGAGTCGAGTTGTCTTTTGGGTGCTCGCATCGATATTGGCAGTCGTCGCGACACCGATCGGCAATCGCCTGGCAAATGAATTCGTCTTTACTTGGCCAGCCGCCTTGTACATCGCATTTCAAACTACGCTCACCACAGTTATCTGGTCAGGCAAAAAGGCGGTCAAACGGCGAGATCGTCGCCTCACATGGATCGTAGCTGCCGCCTTCGCGTCCATGTGCTTCACCTATTTTCACCTCTGTAAGCGACTCGGGCTCGCCCTCGAATGGGTCTTCCTTCTAGGCTTCATCTTCAGCCTACCCGTTGCGTTAATTGCGGGTTATCAGTTAGTACGACAAGGCGGTGTTCACCGAGATTTCTGCTGGTCGTTACTCTCCTTTTCGGTGTTCTTCTGGACCTGCGGCTACTACATCATGACGTACATGGCACCATAATTGGCACCATAATTGGCACAGTAACTGGCGCTACCGTTGGTCGTAGCGAGATCGCGCATCGCAACTAAAAAGGCGAGTGTTGCCGAAGGTGAGCCCGATTCAACCACGGAAGCACAAATGCGGTTCGCGACGGACTTGGGGTGCTGCCCGGAATTGAGACCAATGAAAAACGACCCGTCGCCGATTTGGCGACGGGTCGTATTGCTATTCAGTTTTCAATTGTGAAGTGAGTCTCGTTCGCGGAATTCACCCTAGCGTTTGGGTTCGCCTTCACCGCGTACCGCATCGCGTTTGGGTTCGCCTTCACCGCGTACCGCATCGCGTTTGGGTGCGGTTTCACCGCGTACCGCATCGCGTTTGGGTTCGCATTCAC
>JBLHLE010000150.1:0-10011 GCA_047620805.1 Pirellulaceae bacterium | reverse complement strand
TCCCGCTGCGAATTCGTCCAGAACCTGCGGGTAGAATCGAGGGCAAGCAATGGACTGTACTGGCCCATTGCTCGCGTTGTTTGGCAACTTGGCAACGCGAATGGAAGAAATGTGAAGTGTGCCAATTGCCCAATCGACCGATTGCCGAGCGAGTTCGAAGAGCAAAAGGAAATCGACCCTATTGGCGTCTGGAACGTTTCTTAGGTTCCGAGAATGTGCCGGCGTTTCTCCAACGCTGGAGAAAGGCTGGCGAGTTGAATTCGAATGACGAGATGCAACACTAGCAGGCGAATAGTGCTGACGAATAGTGCTGGCGAATCGTGCTGGCGAATCGTGCTGGCGAATCGTGCTGACGAAGGCTGCTTTCATTCTTTGCCAAGCAACTTGCGAACTGCCGCACCAATATCATCGGCAGCCATAAGGTGCTCGCCAACGAGAATTGCGTTCACATTTGCCTGCTGCAAAAGCAGAACATCTTCATTCCCGTGAATGCCGCTTTCCCCCACAACCAGACACTCTGCGGGAATCTTCTCGCGGAGTCGAACGGTGTGCTGCAAATCGGTTTCGAATGTTCGCAAATCGCGGTTGTTTATTCCGATCAGTTGCGCTCCGGCTGCCAAGACTCGCTCGACATTATCGGGTTCATAGCACTCGACCAGGGGAGTCATACCGAGTTCGATGGCCTCGTTGTGTAACTTTCGCAAATTGCAATCGTCTAGACACTCGGCGATCAACAACACGGCGTCCGCGCCGGCAACTCGCGCTTCCAATAACTGATAAGTATCGAGAATGAAGTCCTTTCTCAATACCGGCAGCGACACTTCCGCTCGAACCTGACGCAGATAATCCAGGCTTCCCTGAAAGTACTTCTCGTCCGTCAACACGCTCAGGCACGCCGCTCCATTGGCTTGATAGATTTTCGCGATCGCGACAGCATCAAAGTCGGCGCGGATAACACCTTTCGACGGACTGGCCTTTTTCACTTCGGCGATCAAGCGGATTTCCGGTCCTCCGTCCAACGCATGGAAAAAGTCGCGAGGTGCCGGCGCACTATCTAGTTGCTCCCGCAACTCGGCTTCGCTGACCTTAGTTTTGGCCGTGGCGATCTCCGCCAGTTTCGTGACGACGATTTTGTCTAAGACGGTGGACACTCTTCATCTCCCAAAAATTGAAGGTGACAGTTTAATCGTTGTTCGATTTTTGTGTCAGCGGAGACTAGTAATCCGACCGTTATATGAGCAACGTATTCGGCGGAGCCCAGCATCTTTCACCCCGCCACTAGAATTACCGTATTTCCTTACAAATAAACACGTTACAATGAAACCGATGGCGAGAAATCACAAACTGTCGTAACAAAATCGCTCAAGCGGTAGAATTCCAACGGTGGCCAGTATTTTAACACAGCATCCGAATTGCAGTGTAATACCTTGTCTCAACCGCGGAGATGTGCGCTTGCACTGACCCCACACCTCTACTTCTGCGAAGTTACTCAACTTGCGAACTGGAAACCTATGTCGAATTTGATGAAAAACGTCGAGACCGTTAACAGTGTTGTTCGTACCCTCCTCGTTTTTACAATCGTGGGCGGAATCGGAGCCGCTAGTTGGTTCGGCTATTCGACATACCAAGCGAATCAAAACATGGGGCAGACACTCGGTAAAACGCAGGAAGAACTCAACACCGCTCGCTCAGAACTCGAAGTCAAAACGCATCAACTAGTCCAAAAGAGTAATGAGTTGGTTCAGAAGGAAGAAATGCTCGTCGAAAAAGATGGACAAATTGAGGACTTGAACGTAGAGATCTTTGAGAAGGACGAAAAGATCGTGAAGCTCGACACGGCCATTCGATTACTTAAGGTCGACCACCGCTTGGCGCGAATTAAGATCGTTGAGCAAGGAATGAACGCCGAAACCAAAAGACCATTTACGATCGTCGAGTTTCAGGAAGTTAACGACGAGAACCAACCGATCGACGATCCCAAACGTTTTACGCTCAAAGGGGACACCGTATACGTCGATACCTGGGTGGTGAAATTCGAGGACCGTTATATTGAGGAAGCCGACATCTTGCGTTCCACTTCCATGTGTATGTTCAAAACCATCTATGGAAACATTGACGGCCCCGAAGGCGGATACAAACTCGAGAAAGAAGGAACTCGGCCCAAGGCCTACGGGCGTGGCACAAAGTTGAATGATTTCGAGAAAAAGATCTGGGACGACTTCTGGACTATCGCCAACTCTCCCGATCAAGCCAAGAACCTAGGCATCCGCGCAATCCATGGCGAAACCAACTTCATCAAAGCAGTGCCCGGCAAAGTCTATAAGATCGAGTTGCGGTCTTCCGGCGGCATCACGACCAAACCTGGCGAGGATCTGCCGTCGCCAAACCGCAGCTGATCGAAATGGCGTGCCCCAGGTTTCATTTCTCGGCGAGCAATTGACTGATCTTACGACCTGTTGTGCTAAGCGGAAGTTCAGCCAATTGGCCAAGCGTAACCCAAGCGTACTCAGTATCATTGCGCAATTTGCCCGTCACAAATACTGCACTATGGCAGTGCAAAGTAATTCGATATTTGGTGACGGCGTGCTTCATGGTAGCCAGTTTATCGGCCATTTGAACTTTCGCACCCGTCAGCAGTTGCACCTCGTGAGCAATCTGTTTGACACTCAGATCGCTGGGCCGCGTTGGCGCAGCGAATCGAGGAAAATCCCACAAGCCGGCCCATCGCTCTTCGGCGCGGCAACGTCGCAACAGCACCTTCTCACCGTCGCGGACAACTACCGCCATTTCATCCACATCTACGTATTTCATCTTCTTGACTCGCAACGGAATCTGTTGCTGTAACCCGTGGAGCTGGGTTTCACATTGTCGAGCGACGGGGCAATCCTGACATGCAGGCGTCGGCGAGCAGACAAGACTTCCCAACTCCATCAAAGCTTGATTCAATTCACCGGCATTCGAGCGCGGCAGGATTTCCTCCGCGAATTGCCACAGTACTTTCTGGGCTTTGCTGGTCGTGGGATCTTCGTCGTAAGCGAGCAAACGGCAGAAGAGTCGTATCGTATTCGCTTCCAGAATCGGCTGCCGCTGCCCACCGGCGATGGAAAGGATAGCCCCCGCTGTATACCGTCCAACTCCGGGAAGTGCCAGAACATCCTCAAAGCTCGTCGGAAACTCGCCACCGAATTCTTCGACCATGACTTGCGCTGCTTTGTGAAGCTGCCGAGCGCGACGGTAGTACCCCAAACCTTCCCAGGCCCTCAATACCCGGTCTTCATCCGCTTCTGCCAATGCGGGAATCGAAGGAAACTGCTGCATGAATCTTTCGAAATATGAAATAACGGTTGCGACCTGCGTTTGTTGCAACATGATCTCGCTAATCCAAGTTCGATACAGTGAGATCTCCGTACGCCAGGGCATTTCACGAGCATTCTTGCGATACCAACTCAAAAGTTGGCGACGTAACTGCTGCCGCCATTTCGACTCGCGCAGTGGCTGAATTTCCGTAGGCGACTCCTTCACGCGAGACATTCGAACAACCTGTCTTGATGGTGGGCGATAAGAAACATCCGCGGGGGCAATGGCTAAACGGATGAGCAACACAAACAATCTCGAGACTACGGGTCGATCCGTTTTCCCTCTTTGTCGTAGTACGACATCACGCCAGTATACTGAAGTTTGGTTTCGGAAAGTTGCTGTCGAGCGACCCAATCGAAGAGAAACACGGTGGCGGCTGCGGTGATTTCCCCCCGCGATTGTTGCCAGGTTTTCTCGCCTTTTTTAATCTCAATACAATGGATCAAGTGAACGCCGACGGCCGAGACAACAGGCGGACTGACCCGCCCTTCACTCAGTTTAAACGCCGCTTGAGAAAACGACTCCGGCATCGGCTCTCGTCGGCGAATCCAGCCTATGTCGCCACCTTTACTCGCGGTTGGCGATTGTGAATGTTTTTCTGCCGCCGCAGCGAAACTAATATCTCCCGCATCTATTGCTTTGCGAACATTTTCTGCTTTTGCGACCACACCGGCGATCACTTCAGAATCCTCAGATTTCGCCTGCCAGACAATGTGGGCGACATGAAATTTTGAACCGTCGAACTCATGAGGCTGCCGCCGAAAGAAACGTTCGAGATTCTCGTCAGTATTATACTGTCGAAGATATTTGGGCCAGCCTATTTGCCACGCCAGCGTTCGCTGGAAGACAGCTCGGTTCGATTTCGTCTTTGCCAGAAATTCATCCAAAGTCAAACCCTGCTGCTCCAACTCTGCGACGACTCTTTTTTCGGCCAACGCGACCTCGGCTTGAATCGCGCCGAGCTTTTTTTTCGCAAGGTAAAGCAGAACCAATTGACGTTTAACAAGTTGCTCGGTCGCCTTCGCCCGCAGTTCGTACAGCGCCTCAGCGGACGGCTCGCGATCGCGTAGGACCCGCGTCAATTGCCGTTCGATTTCCGATTGGAAGATCGGTACGTCGCCCACTCGCGCCACAACCTGCCCGTCGTCTTGCGACTCCTCGCCAGCTTTACAGCTTGCGGCTGCTCCCGAAACAACAAAACACCAAGCGACTAACAGCGAAATGACAACCCGAGTCTGCGGACGCAATGCGGGGAACATTTGTCGTCCAATACCAACTCTCAATTCAGGCAATGTACTTTTCCTCGTTTTATGGAAGATCAATATCTTTGATCTCAAATGGAACAGGCAAACTGAGAATGAGAGCTGGAGATTCGTAGACGAATTTATACCCCTTGAGGTCTTCTTGGACGTCAAAGAGGAAAGTTAACGCGGCCTCGTTATCGGCCGTGCGAGCCGCATCGAGAGCGGCGTTTTGATACTCTTTGCCTTTGGAATCGACCAATACCGCTTTGTTTCGGTAAATCCAATCGCGATGTGAATCCAATGCATTGGCTGATTTAACAAATCGCAAACGCATGCGAAGTTCGTAGAGATCGGCGTTCTTCCGCACTCGCTCGAAAACGACGGTAACGCCCCCGTTTTCTTTTTCGATGGCTTGCGCATTCTTGATGTCATCGAAAATAAACTTGACCCTTCTCCCTGGGACCAAAGCGACGAGTTCACCTTTCAACGAAGCGATTTTCTTGATCTCGCGCGAAGGCAACCCAAACGGAAGCCGCAGCTCCGTCGCTACTGCATCGGCTTGCACTGCGACCTCAAATCGCTGCTGCTGCCCGGTCAATTCCACATTATTTCCATTCTCGTCAACAGCCACCATCTTATCAAAAGGCAACTCCAAAGCGATCGGCTTTGAGCGCGGCTCCCAAGCAACTTCCATCGTCAAATTCATCGAACCGCCGTCGCGACGGCGAAGATTGCGAATCGATTCGACACTCAATCCCTCGAAGCGAAACAGCCCGCTGTAATGTGCTCGCCCAACTCGAGGAACCGCTTGCTCGTCAACCGCTACGATGGCCAAGGCTCCTTCACCACCATACGCATATACGTTCGTCCCCGAACGATCCAATACATCATCTATCGCCTCCCAAAAACTGGCGTCTTTCAATTCCAACTTAAGCGTCGGGTCGACGATCTGCTGCCCAAACTGCTGGCGGTAGTCGACGATCTCGTTGCCAGTTTGTTTCTTTATCGCTGCCAATGCTGCGGATAGCTTCATCTCGCCCTGTAGCGTCACCAATGCCGCCTGGCCCGCAGATTCGGCTGCCGCTGATTCCAAAGCCTTCCGCACTCCGTCCAAACGCTGCTTGACCTCCGCTGGCGTGTTGTCCGTAACCGGCGGCAATAAATCCAAGATAGCTGGCCCTAACTTCAACAACGCTTTCTCCGCTTCCACGCGGACTGCGCTGGAGTCGTTGTTTAACTTGCCCACCAATATGACGACTTGCCGCTTAAGTCGCTCGTCGTCCTTAGTTGATGTTGGATCTTCCACCGGTCCAGCCAACATTCCGCAAAGTAGCACTAATGGCAGCATCGATCCCGATCCTCAATTTGTTTTTCAGCACATTTATAGATTGGCGTTTGGCTGACAGAAGTCCATCCAAGTGACAACCTCCGCACAATCCGCAAACGCGACAATTCCATTGTAAGCATTCCACCGACAAACATCCACAAACACTCCCGAGTTGGTGAGAGATTCATAATCTATACTTGCTAGGCCGAGTTGAACGGGCACCTCGCGCGCAAACAGCAGCCAGTCTCGATAAACACTAACAAAGTGTTACGGAATGATGTTTTCTCAATTCTTTAAAAACGCAATCATTTGTGGAGTTTTTCTCTTCACCGCAATGTTGCAGAACGCGCACTCCGAGACTAACGCCATAACGATTCGCGTCGATCATGCAGGAAGACGCCTGGAGGGCAAACCGCTCAACTGGACGAAACAGCAAATTCTACTCCTTTGTCGCGACGGATATCTTTGGGAATTCGCCGCCGATCAGGCGAGCGGTTATAAGAAAATTTCTTCGGAATTCGAGCCCTTCTCGCGACGAGACCAGACCAAGCTCTTGAAGGCGGAATTCGGACATCAGTTCGATGTCACAACGACCACGCACTTCGTGATCATGCATCCGAAGGGCCAAAAGACGAAGTGGACGAACCGGTTTGAAGGGTTGTATCATTCGTTTAGTCACTACTTCAATGTTCGTGGCTTCGACGCGAAAGATCCCGAATTCCTGATGATTGCAACGATCTATCCAACGAAAGAACAATTCCAAAAACAGGCTTTCATGGAAGGAGCAAATATTAGCGACAACGTGTTGGGCTACTACTCACCACGAACGAATCGCATCTTGCTTTACGATGTTACCACTAAGGCCGGTGGCCAATCCTGGTCCACCAACGCCGACACCATCATCCACGAGGCGACTCATCAAACTGCCTTTAATATTGGCTTGCACAACCGTTTTGGCGAAAATCCTCGCTGGGTCGTAGAAGGCTTGGGAGTGATGTTTGAAATGCGAGGAGTCTGGCATTCGAAGAAATATCCGTTCCTCGTGGAGCGAATCCATCGACAGCAGCTTGTCAATTTCCGCAATTACAGAGAGGGCTACCGAAAAAAGGATGCCCTGGCAGACATCATTCAATCGGACCGCATCTTCGGGCTAAATCCATTTGGGGCCTATAGCGAGGCTTGGGCCTTGACGTTTTACCTAGCGGAAAAACACCCCCAAAAGTACATTCAGTACATTTCCAAAATCGCCGAGCGGAAACAATTCACCAAGTATACAGCTCCGGAACGGTTGCGCGACTTTACGGAAGTTTTCGGGGACAACCTGCCCCTGTTGGATTCTCAATTCCTACGCTACATCGGCTCGCTGCCTCACTAGACCCGCTGCAATGAGGATCGTCGTCAGTTTCGCTCCGATTCGAAAAACGCGATAAATAACGTCCGAGCGGCAAGTTTTTGCCCGCTGACGCAAAGTTGATTGTCCGTATCGCCACACCGTTCACAACGATTAACGCCCGCTGACGACAATGTTGTTTGGCGTGAAACCGCTGAGTTTCGCGACGACTTGCTCGGTCGCACAGGTACGCAACATTTGTAACGATTCTTCCGATAAGAACGCCGCATGGGGCGTCACAATAACATTCTCGAACGAGTACGGTGGCTGCGCTAGATCTGGTGGCTCTCGATCCTGTACATCGAGTGCGGCACCCGCAATCTGGTTTTGCTGCAGACCTGCCGTCAAAGCGTCGTGGTCCAACAACGCACCGCGGGCCGTATTGATCAAGTAGCCTGTCGATTTCATCATTCGCAGCTCGTCAGCTCCCATCAGGCCTCGAGTTTCGTCCGTAAGCGGCACGTGCAAAGAGACGTAGTCGCTTGTCGACAACAGTTCGGGCAGGGTCTCTACGAAGTGGTAGGGCGAGTCTCTGGGCGTGCGATTGTGGTACTGTACATTCAACCCCAAAGCGGCGGCTTTGTTTGCAACAACGGTACCGATATTGCCGAGTCCAACGATACCAAGCGTTTGCCCTTGTAGGCGACGAAGCGGCGGCCCAGCCTGCAAATCGTAAATGCCGGCCTTCGTTTGACTGTGATATCGAGCGACTTTTCGGCCGAGCGCGAATATCAGCGCGAGCGTGTGTTCAGCAACTTCGATCTCGCAATACTGCGGAACATTTGTCACAGTGATTGCGGCCTCGCGACAAAACTCCAAGTCGATATTGTCGAGGCCAATGCCTAGCCGCGAAACGATGACACACTTCGCAGCCGCGGCCAACACCTGCCGCGATACGTGAGCCCAAGTCGTCAGAATCGCATCCACGTCCGCAACTGCAGCCACCAACGCCGATTCGCTCGCGTCATCTGGCTCGACCAACTCTGCGCCAATTGGCTCCAGAATCTGCCGTTCAACGACGAGATCCGACCAAGGGTAATCCGTAATGAGAACTTTAAACTTCGACACGTCAGATCACATTCACTTTAGAGCAGAAGACTTCTCGACGCTAATTGAGCAGGCAGCAATATCGCGAAGAAGACGACCAACTGTCAACAGCTGGAGACAGACGTGATGTTTGCCCCGCCGCAAAAAGCGCGCCTGGCGACAGCTCTGGCGACCTCGTTATGAGCAAGAAGTTTCGTCCGTTTTTCCGTTGGCCAATGAAGAATGGCCGACAACTTGAAAAGACGTGACTAGCTCAGTTAGTGCCCACTGCGTTGGTCCACTTCGTTAGTTTTTCGCGGAGCGTCACGGGGTCGAACGGTTTTATCAGATAGTCGCTAACACCAGCGCGAATCGCGTCAATGACGCTTCCCTTGGTGCTTTCGGCCGTAATCATGATAACCGGGCAATCGTCAGTCAATTCCCGAATTTTCTTGGCCAGTTCGATGCCGTCCATCCGCGGCATTTTCCAGTCACTAAAAATGACATCGATGTCATTTTGTTTGAAGATACGCAACGCATCCACTCCATCCTCGGCTTCGAGGATCGATTTTACACCAATGTCTTTGAGCCCCTTTACGAGCATCATGCGTGTCAGTTCAACATCGTCAACAACTAGGACATTCATTTTGTCACCGTGCGTTATATAAGAATCAGACTTTCCATCACATCCTGCATTCCGGGGGCAGCGCGGAATCACCAATATTATGTACCTCGTAAGCGAGTCGTGCGAAAGAAACCATTTCCTTGTACGCGTGAATTTCGCGCAACTGGCGGCAACGATCGCGATTATGCCGATTATTACTACGCTTCGCGCAGATCAGGTCGCGGAATCATATTGGATGGGCGTCGCGGTACGTTTGAAGGAAATGCTGGATCTAGCCTCAGGGTCAAGAAGATGGCGAAGAATCGGCGTTAGAGAATCGCGTCGTGAAAACGAATGGTAAAGCGAGAGCCTGCCCCCGGTGTAAAATCGAGCATGAGGGTACCGCCGAAACTCCTCATGCGCGATGCGACGACGTCCAATCCAACTCCGCGTCCCGACAACTCGGTGAGATCCGTTCGGGTCGAAAATCCAACGATGCACAAGAGCTGCAATATGTCGCTGGGCGATTCGTAGGCAACTGCGCAGCCTAAAGATGCCGCTCGAGCTGCGACCGCAGCGACGTCAATTCCACTTCCGTCATCTGAGACGGACACATCCACATATTCGCCGCGACGCTCGGCCTGGACAACCAATTTTCCTCGAGGAGACTTTTGTTTCGCGCGACGTTCCTGGGGGTCTTCAAGTCCGTGATCGACGGCATTGCGGACTAGATGTATCAAACATTCGCGAAGTGAGTTGAGCGTTCTTGGATTGACGCGAACATCGTCGTCAACGATTTCAATATCCACTGGTCGACCTAAATGCGTCGAGAGGCTCTTGGCAACTCTGGCCGTCTGGTGCAGCGTATCGTTGAGTTCAACCTGCTGTAGTCGCGACGCTAAACCCCGCATTTCCTGTAGTATTCCATCAATGAACTCAATGACACGCTGCCCGTCAATATCCACCGTCTTGGCCAGTTCGACGGGGTCGACAAAGGCGGAAAGTGTATCGATACAGCGAATGAGCTTCAGCAGTTCGCGGGGGTCGACCGACAGGAATGTTT
>JBLHLE010000149.1:0-10013 GCA_047620805.1 Pirellulaceae bacterium | reverse complement strand
TCTCCACCACTATCGAAACGATTCGACCGTTGGTCTTTAGTTCTTTGGTGAATTCGATCTTGGCAATCGCGCGAACATTGGGATGTCCGACGACGGCGATCGTGGGTTCTGTAAGGTAACCAGAACCGGCGTCGACAATCTCGAAGCCAACCACTTTCCCGTCCTTAATGACGACCTTGGCTTTGGCTGGTCTGTGAGTCCAAAGTTCGCCAGCTTGAGGGCGATAGCGATAGTAGTTTGACACCTCGTCCAGTCGATCGTTGGTGACTCCGTGCTTGCTCAAGGCAGCCAGCAACACTTTCTTATTATCTTGAACGCGAGAATGTGAGGGCGGGCCGTTCTTGGCCGGATTCACATTGCTAAATGCCTGCCGGAAAACTTCCGATTCGACATTCAGAGCCGCGGCGATTAAAGCCACCGGTCGGCCGCCATCGCGCGGATCTGTCTCAAAACCGCCGCCAAAAACGACGTCGCCCGGGACACTAGGAGCTTGGGCAGACATTTGAGAACAACCACTGAAAGCGGCAATCGTTAGCGTGAACACAATTTTCAAAAGCAAAATTCGCACTGACATTTCCCAAGGAAGTAAACCGTTAATTCAAGTACACCGTAATTCAAGTACACTGCTGATTTGAGTGCGTTGCTAAGAGACTAACGCACGTTTTGCTGAGAAAATTGCAGCCAAAACTGTTTTCGTCGAATTATTAGCAATTGAGTAGTAGATTGTAGTGGACGAAAAAGAATAGGATTATGGTCTGTAATCCACTTCTGCAGTGGCGCCGTGCCCTCTTTGCCCACACGAGTTCACTATGACACTCCGAATCTTGCTAAGCCTCATCTGCGTTTTTGCACTCCAAACTAACATCCAAGCTGAATCGAAGGTGAAGATACTCTTGATTGGGAAGAAGCCTGATCACCCGTGGGGGTCGCACATGTACATGCACACCAGCGGAGTTTTGGCGGAATGTTTGAGACAGACCGAGGGTGTCGAAACGATCGTGTCGCAAGGATGGCCCGAGGATCCAAAGACGCTCGAAGGCGTCAATTCGATTGTGGTTTACTCAAGTCCTGCGGCCGAGTTTCTTTTGGACGGCCCCGGCAGCGCGGAGCTGGACAAGATGATGAAAAACGGCGTGGGGTTGGTGACAATCCACTGGGCATCTTCCGTCTACCAAAAGAACCTCGATCGCATCGGTGATCGTTGGATAAGTTACCTTGGCGGAACCTGGGTGAGTAACGTGGGACTCAGTACAAGCAAGTCGCCGCTGAAGCAACTCGCTCCCGATCATCCGATTTGTCGAGGCTGGGACGAGTATGAATTGCACGACGAGTATTATCTCAACCCGACGATTTCCAAAGCGGCAACTCCGATGCTCGAAGTAACGACGAAAGGTCAGAAGGTGATCGTCGGATGGGCCTATGAGCGACCAGGAAATGGTCGAGCGTACGGGACGACCCTTGGGCACTACTACAGCAACTTTCAAATCACCGCATTTCGTCGCACAATCGTAAACGCCATTCTCTGGACGGCGCACGTCGAAGTCCCGAAGGAAGGTGCTCCCGTTGAGCTAACCGAAAAGCAGTTGGCACTGCCGCCCCAACCGGAGCAGAAGTAAATCACCAGTGCCGCCGACCAGCCATCATCCTTCGACTACCGCTCGCATTTTCTCGAGCCCTTGCTCGGCGACTTTTAGGGGATCTTGCTCCCATAGATCTTCGCGGAACAATTCCAGAGAAAGGAAACGGCGATAGCCGATTCCTCGCAATAAATCGAGATAACGTTTCAGGTCAAATACGCCATCCCCAGGCATAACCCGATCGCGATCTTCTTGCTGCTCGCGAGATGGCTCGTTCACCGTGTCCATAAAGTGGGCAATCGCAATTTGTTTTTCGGTCAACTTCGAAATCGATTCCACGTCGCCGCCACCGCGCTGGATGTGAAACGGGTCGAGCACAGTTGTCGCATCTGGGTGCCCGCAAGCATCGATGATTTCGAGTGCATCTTCGATCGTATTTAGTTGCTCGACGAACCCGAGAAACTCCATCGACGGCTTCACGCCGATCGTCGCTCCCAACTCGAGCAATTCACGATAATGCGCCGCGCCGAGCGAATAGTCGGCTTTGCCGCCGGGCGGACCGGCAATTGCATAGGGAGCCCCCAGTTCGGCGGATTGATTCATGCGGCGCTTGCATTCGTCGAGCGCCTGCTGATAGGCATTGCCCGTCGTATCAAACCAATCGCCGAGATAGATGGTCGTGGGAACCTCCAGCTGTTGGTCGTCCAGCGCCTTCCGCACGTCCCTCAGCGAACCACCTGAATTCAAGTAGGCATCGATATCGTCGTGCCATATTTCAATCCCTTCGTAGCCGACGGCACCCGCGATGCGAATCTTCTCCATCAGCGGCGTTGGGCGAATCGTACTACCGTTCAACGAATAACGAAAGTCTGCCATTAACGGCTCCTATTAACTGCGGTTCAGTTATTCCTGTCCGCCTAAAAATCCACTTCGACTTGCTACTTCGCCTTCTTACCGAATTTCTCTTCGGAAACTCTTACCGGGTCGAAGGACTTGTCTTTATACAGCGCCTGCTGCCGGTCGGCGCGACAATTTGGATAGTAGTCGACGATGTCGCCCTTACCCAGAATCCGCGGATCCTCTTGAGCGGTCAGTTCGGCTTTGAATTGCTTAAATGGCTCTGCTTCTGTCTGTGCGAAAACGGCCGCTTGGGCGAGGTTGTTTACGCAATCGGGATCGACCATCATATCGCATAACTCCTCCTGCGTATTCTCAGGACACCATCTTAGTCTCCTCGCGCCGTCACTCAAAGCGATGAAGCTCGCAGAAGAATACCCTCAATAAAGACTTCCCGCGGCCCCTTTGTTTTTCTAAGTGCCTACTTCTTAACGCAAGCCGGATAATGTACCTGTGCTACTGGCAAATCGATCCGACTCGATTCCCATTTGCTGCAACATATTCACAAACAAGTTGCTGAGTGATGTATTTTTCTCGCTATTGAATGCTAAGTGTTGACCGTGTTTAAATCCACCACCGGCCAGCAGTATAGGAAGATTCGTATTGTCGTGCGTATTCGAATCCCCCATATTGCTGCCGTACAAGACCATCGTATTGTCGAGCAAGCGTTGCTCACCATCTTGCTTGTTGGCGAAGTTTTTGAGAACGCTGCGTAACAACCCCATCTGTTGAAGATCGACGTCCTCAAGTTGTTTGACTTTGGCAGCGTCTTGACCGTGATGACTGAGATTGTGATAGCCAGTGGACGTTACTTCATCTTTGTGCAAATTGAACGCTGGCGTCGCAAAGGCATCGACCATCAGGGTAACGACCCGAGTTGAATCCGACTCCAGAGCCAATTGGGCCATCGCTAACATCAGCTCGAATTTCTCAAAGAACCGTTTGCTGTCGCGTATATCGTCCGGAGGTGCTTGATCGACAACTGGTTTTGGTCGCAGTTCCCATTGTAGCGCAGACTGGAGACGTTTCTCGACTTCTCTGACCGAGCCGAAGTATTGGTCGAGTCGCGATTTATCGTCACGACCTAGCTGCCGGGAGAATAGCCGGGCATCATCCAACAACGCATCGAGAATACTGGCGCGTTCATTTAATCGATGGAGTTGACGAGCAACGGCACTCGGGTCGCCCTGCAGGAACATTTTCTTGAAGAGTTCAGGCGCACTGTCTTCGGCTGGAAGAAGAACGCCCGAACGCGTCCAGGCGAGACTTCGATTCGCTTTGTCGATATTCACGCCAAGGTTCAGCGTCGAAAAACGCGTAATGGGGCCCAATGACTCCGCTGCAAACTGGTCGAGGGAAATTGAATTTCGAAAACCGCTGCGAGTCGGACCTCGAGCCCCGGTCAAAAAACAATTCTCCGTGCTGTGACCACCCGCTACGTCGGGATGCGAAAGGCCACTGAAGACAGTAAAATCGTCGCGAAACTCCGCCAATGTTTCCAAGTACGGAGAGAGCTCGTACGTCTCGCCTGTCGTTTTAGGAAAAAAAGGTTTGGGTAGCACACCAAGATTGTTGGAAATCAACAGCATTCGCTTAGGAGGCGATACCTTCCCACTGCCAATCGCACCGGACGTCGCCTCCAGCCACGGCAAGGCCAGTGTAACTCCAACTCCGCGCAAGAACTCACGACGGGGCAAATACGGTAACGTAGTTTGTAACTTTTTCATGACGCTTCCGCCCGACCAAGAAAGATCTTACTTTGGATGAACACGTGAAGAAGATCGCGGACACGATAACCGTCGCCAGCACACGCATCCAGCAACTGTTCGATTTCGCTGCGATCAGAAAACCGGACAGGCGTTCCGGTCGCGTACACCGTAAACTGATTCAGTAAGTTTCGAGCGAGTTGACGAGGGTTTGCCGCCAGCAAATTCTTTAGCTCGTGAATATCTTGAAATCTGCGTCCATCCAACAGCTTGCCGCCGGCATTGATCGAAGACGTGAGGGCATAGGTAAAGTCGTGCCCCGCCCGGTCAATTCCCGTTACTTCGTCGCCATCGCCGAGTCCTCGGTAGCGCGTTCGCCACCGCCCAAGGATGTCAAAGTTCTCCAAGCCGAATCCAACGGGATCGAAGCGAGCATGACAATTGGCACAAGAATCGGATTTCGTATGCAAAGCCAATAACTGTCGAATGGTAGTGGCGCCACGGATGTCGGGTTCAACGGCGGGAACGCTCTCGGGCGGCGGAGGAGGCGGCTGCCCCAGCAATCGTTCCATGATCCAGGCGCCGCGTTTTACCGGAGAAGTACCACTCCCGTCCGATGTCACTTTCAGAATTGCGGCCTGAGTTAGCAGTCCGCCGTAGGGACTTCCCGCCGCAAGCTCGACCTTCCGCATGCTGGAGCCCTGGATCGGAGCCAACCGATAGTGTTTGGCTAAGCGGTCGTTGACACAGACAAAATTCGCCTTCACTAAACTGGTCGCCGGCAGATTCTCTCGCACCATCGTCGTGAAGAATGAGCGAGTCTCGCCGGTCATCGAGTCGACGAGGTAGTTGTCAAATCGGTATTCTGGATACAACCTTACGTCGGGTTCGTCGCGATGTATATGTCGGAGATTAAGCCAATAGTCAGTAAAGTTGTTCACAAAGTAATCGAAGCTTTCGCGATCGATTAGGCGGTTCGTTTCGGCGCTAACGATATCGACGTCGCGAAGCTTTCCCGCAGCTGCGAGTTTCATTAATTCCGAGTCTGGACGGGTGTTGGCCAAAAAATGTGAGAGTCGCGATGCGATGGCGTAGTGACCTTCATCACCGACCGGTTCCTGTAGATACAGCATGTGCCCGGAACACAAGAACGCCTTGTAGCCAGTGAGCATGGCGGACGCGAACGATTTACCTCCATCCAATCTCGAAAAGACCAGCGCTTCAAATTTCGCAACAGAATCTTCCGGAATGGGCTTGCGCGACGCTCCGCGAATGAAACGCCGCAACAATCTCGCGGCATCTTTGCGCGGCTGTAAGGAAACGACTTCAACAGGCAAATCGTCCTCAACTTCCCGGATCGGAAGATTTGCGAACAGAACGTGGTGTGAACTCGGCGGCCACTGGGAACTCGAAATTGGCCCTTTGACTTCCAACGATCGAAATGCGACGCCCGGCTGACCTCCTTCTGGAAATGGAGGATAGCGATACGTCGGAGGACCGTTATTGACGTTCCGCGCAAGCGGAACGGGTAGACCGAGCAAGCTATACTCAAACGTCTCATTGGCGAGTAGATGAACCGTCGTTTCGTATCGATTCGCATGATCGTCGCCTGCGGGCCGCACATCTATAATGCCACCGGTCGCTCGAACATCACCACTTACGTCTGGCCCCGAAGGTTTTCTAGCTCGGAATGTCATCGGTATGGTCTTCGAGGCGGGCTTCAATTCAAAGCCGGGCAATTGCACAACGGCTCGAGCGGAAAACCGTACTCGATACTCGCCAGGAAGTTTGGCGACGAACCCTTTCGGATAGCCGAAGTACGGCCAGTGTGCCGAACGAAACAACGCCATCTCGACTTGCGGATCATCGGGAAGCTTATTCAACATTTCGCCGCCGACGTGCTTTGAGTTCTTGGCAAAGAACATTGCCTGTCGATTGCCAAATGTTTCGCGAACGGAAAACAGGCTGCCGCCCGTTGCTACATAGTCAGTCATGGGCGGCGGTTCGACACCGCTTGCAATCGCTGTTAACAAGGCAGTTTCCGCTGCATTGAGGTACGCATTCAATTGGACGCGGGAAATATCCAGTGCCTCGGTCGTCTTGTTAAAAAGATGTGATTCGCGATCCTCGGGTAGCATATCGCGTATGTCGAGCGTTGGCAAAGCGAGTATATCGCGGAGATTCTGCTGATATTCGTCGCGGTTCAACCGCCGAATCGGCCCTCGCCCGAAGGAGATTACTTCATCCAGATCGGCTTTGTGAATCGCGGCGCGTAGAACGCTGACAAATCGATTGCGCTGAGCGTCCGGAAACTCTTCACCTGCTGGCGGCATTTCGCGTTGTTCGACACGGTCAAAGATTTGCACCCAGCGGCTTCGCAGTGAGGAATCCTCTAGTTCGAACGCGAGAGACGACAAGTCCAGTCCACCCTCGGCGTTCTCGTCATTGTGACATTCCACGCAAGTTTGCTCAATCGTATTCTTAATCCAGGTTTGGCTGGTCGCGTCGGCGGAAAGAACTGGTCGGCAGATCCCCATCCCAAACAGGAAAACGATTTGCGCACGAAGCAGAAAACTCATGCCAGCAGTTCCTTCACAACGCCTTTTCCCTCGAGTCCGGTCAAGCGCTGTTGCAGACCGTTGTGGTACCACGTCAGACGTTTGTGATCGAGTCCCAGCAAATGCAGAGCAGTGGCGTGGAGTTCGTAGCTGTGTAAGACATTTTCGACGGCCTTGAACCCCAGTTCGTCCGTCGCGCCGTAGCCGACGCCGGGTTTGACTCCGCCACCTGCCATCCAAGCAGTGAAGGCACCAGCGTTGTGATCGCGTCCTTTACCTTGTGCGCCAGGCTGACGGCCGAATTCTGTCGTGCAGATTACCAACGTGTCTTTCAACATATCGCGGGACTTGAGATCCTTTAGAAGAGCGGAAGCACCGGCGTCGAGAACTGCGCCCCAATAACCATGATCTCGGACCAGATCTTCATGGCTGTCCCAGTTCGGCCGAATTTTTCTGGCGGTGGTATTTTCGGCGCCGCAGTAGATTTGCACGAAACGTACACCTCGTTCCGCGAGTCGTCGAGCGAGCAGGCATTGCCGTGAAAACGGTCCCACTTCGGGATGGTCGACATCGTAAAGTTTCTTCACCGTTTGGGACTCGCCGCTGAGATCGGTGACCTCCGGTGCACTCATTTGCAATCGAGCCGCCAATTCGTAGGCTTTGATGCGAGCGTCGAGTTCGCTGTTTCCGCTACGGGGACGACGATGAAGTTCGTTCAACTGCTTGAGGAAATCAAGTCCTGCTCGATCGACTTCCGGCGTCGCTGCGGAGAATTCTTTTGGCGGAAATAGATCGGCAATTGGTTGGTTGGCATTGGAAGTATCGAGCGTAGTGGCTTGATAGACGGCGGGCAGAAATCCAGCTCCCCAGTTGATAATTCCACCGGGAGGAAGTCCGCGCGGATCGGGCAAAACGACGAAGGCGGGAAGGTCTTCGTTGTCACTTCCCAGTCCGTAGGTGACCCACGATCCCATGCTGGGAGAACCTGGTTGCGTTTGTCCGGTGTTCATCATAAAACAAGCGGGACCGTGCAGCGCGGTCTTGCTTTGCATTGAATAGACGAACGCCATATCGTCAACGCAACTCGACAGCTTGGGAAACAGGTCACTCATCCACAAGCCCGCTTCGCCGTGCTGCCGAAATTTCCAATAACTGCCTTGGCAGTTCCCGGGCTTGGATGCGAAGAACTGCAAATTCCCGTCTGGATCAAACGGCTTTCCAGAACGCTTCGCCAATTCGGGTTTGTAGTCAAAAGTGTCGACATGGCTCATTCCGCCGGGGCAAAAAATCTGAATCACTCGCTTGGCCTTGGCCACGTGATGAGTCGCCGCCGAGCCGTCAGTAGCCAACATTGCATTCAATGCCAACGCACCGAAGCCCCCGCCAACTGCACTCAAAAACGAGCGACGGTCCGCAACAGGAAGTTCGCACGAAGGCACGAAGCCACCAAGGTTTCCTCGTAAATTCAAACTCATATCAAACCGTTCCAAAAATCGCAGCAAATTCGACTCAGACTTCTCAACATTCCATTTCAAATTAATGAGCGCCTCTCCGCCTCTTCTCTTCTTTTATTTCCTCAGTGTATTTGCGGCTTCGTGAGAGCCACCTCCAACCTAATCAACATATACAAACTCATTCGCATTCAGCAACGACCGACAAAGGGCAAACAATCCTTGCTCCTTCAGAAACTCTATTGCAATCTTCATCTCAGCGATTTCCGGCTTTCGCGCGAACGCCAACTCAAACGCCCGTTCAACCTGGCGGCTCTGGTCGTTACCAATCTCGTTCGCGACTCGATCGGCAAAATACTTCGCTTGCCGCAGCATGAAATCGTTATTGTAAAGGGCGAGCGACTGAAGCGGAGTCGTTGTGGTCGACCGCTTTGGTGTCATGTTGGCCGGATCGGGACAGTCGAGTGTGGTCAAGAACCGATCGGGAGTTGTTCGAACTATGTAACGGTAGATACTGCGTCGCCAGAGTTCTGGTTTGTCGGCAGTAACGTACGTGTATATTGGAGCGTAAGCTTCTTGATATTTAAAATCTTCGAAACCGGGACCGCCCCGTTCTAAGTTCAGCTGTCCGCTCACGAACAAGACCGAATCGCGAACAGCCTCAGCTTCGATTCGTCGCGGGTTCTGTCGCCAGAGCAATTTGTTATTGGCGTCCTTTGCGAAACCGGGTGAGCGATCGACGTAGCGCGAATCTTGCTGGTAGCTTTCGCTCGTGAGAATCAAGCGGTGAATTGCCTTGAGCGACCAATCCGCTTGAATCAGCTTGGTTGCGAGCCAGTCGAGTAATTCGGGATGAGATGGCCGACTACCACCCAAGCCGAAATCGCTTGGCGTATTTACTATTCCTTGGCCGAAATGCCAGTGCCAAATACGGTTGACAATAACTCGGCGAGTCAGAGGATTCTTTGAATCGACGATCCAGCGAGCCAGGGCGGCACGACGATCGGCTTCGCCCGTAGCGATGCTCCCCAAATCTGGTTCTAGCATGGACAAAGCGGCGAATGCACCTGGCCCTAACGGATCGCCGGATGGTGACTCCGCGTCACCACGGCGTAGAACTCGAACGTCGGTCGGCTTATCCGGGACGACGGCGTAAACTTTTGGTGTCCCTAGTTGAGCGATTTTCGCTTCGACTTCTTGCTTTTGAACTCGCAACGTCGCCAGCCGTTCTCTTTGAGCAGGGGTGAGTTTTTCTCCGGCAGCAGAGAGCTTCGGACTACCAAATCCGACCTGGTCCATACTGATCCCGTTGCCGCCATCTGTCGCCATGAGTGTCAGAAATCGGACGTTAACGGGAATCAGTAGATCGACGCTCTGCAGTCCATCGCTTCGCTTTAGCTTGACGAAGTCGACCGTTTTTTTGCCATCCAGAAAAATCAGAGCGTCAGCGAAGTAGTTATCTTTGTCTTGTCCAAAGTAACCGACGAGCGCGGTAAACCGCAGTTGTTTTTCGACCATGACTGTGCGGAACTCAGAAAGATCAAACGTAATTCCTGCGTTGGCATGCAAGCCGATCAAGCCATGGTCTCCGTTACCGAAATTGAGTCCGCCCAATGTTGCTGACTGAGTCGAATTGACTGGCCCGTTGCGAATGATATCCCACGCATTGCCATCGCCGGTAGCAATGTTCGTGACTGTCAAACCTGTAGAACTTATTGGTATCTCGGCTTTCCCGCCGTTCCCTTGGGGGATGACAACGCCATCGATGAAACGAGAGTCCGCTGGTGCCAACGAGTTGACTTTGACATTCGCCAGAAACCCCAT
>JBLHLE010000148.1:0-10024 GCA_047620805.1 Pirellulaceae bacterium | reverse complement strand
TTTTCAGTCACCAAGCGAGCCTGGGGCTGCCGGCGGCGATGTTTTCTTGCAAGACCTGTTTCGACGCATCGACAAGACAAAAAATACTGAACCTCGAATTCCGCGAAAACTTTGTCCCAAAACTTTGCTCAGAGGTACTTCTCGGTTGGGCGCTGGCGGACTGGGCACGGTGTATGAATACTGGGACGCGGGCTTGGAACGCTCAGTCGCTCTCAAAGTTGCGAAGCGGCGGGTCATGGATTCTCCAGTCCGCCTACAGCGTTTTCTCCGCGAACGCGAAGTCACAGCCAAACTTCAACATCCCGCTATCCCGCCGGTTTACCAAACCGGGACATTAGCGGATGGTCGGCCTTACTATTTGATGCGTTTGATTCGCGGTAAAAGTTTGCACGCGACCTTAAAGGATCTGCCTGCCGAGGCGCGTGAAGACTTCCGGCAAAGCGAGGAGATGCGACGACTTCTGGACGCCTTTATGGACGTGTGCGATGCAGTTCAGTACGCGCATACAACGGGAATTGTGCATCGCGATATTAAGCCTGCCAACATAATGATTCAGCCAGATGGTCAAGCCTATCTGGTGGACTGGGGACTGGCGAAAACTGAGAAACAGCAAGACACATTAGACGCTGACGCACCTGATACGGAACACAACTTAGAGTTAACAGAAGACGGTCAACGACTCGGTTCTCCCGATTGGATGTCGCCGGAGCAGGCTTCTGGCCTGCACCATCTGCATGGAATCCCCACCGACATCTACGGATTGGGGGCCACGTTGTATCATATTCTGACCGGAGTCGCCCCGCATGCCGCATCCATGGCAAGCAGTGATGAATCGCTCAGTGTACGGATCGCTCGCATAGCGGAAAATGAACCGACACCTGCGAAAGAGGTCAATGCTAATGTGCCGTTTGAACTTTCCTCAATCTGTCGCAAGGCCATGCACCGCGAATACACCGAAAGATTTCCCTCAGCCAGGGAACTGCAGGAAGACCTTCGACGGTGGCAACAACGCGAGCTCGTCGACGCTCACGCATCCGACTACACTGTGTTTCAGAAAATGGAACATTTCAGCAGCAAACACCAGCGGTCGATTGTCGCCACCTTGCTGTTTTTCATTCTCGTGACAATAGGCAGTTTATGGGCATATTTTCAGATTAGTCAATCCGAACGCGCGACCAAATCCGCACTTGATTCGGAGCGGCAAACCAATGAACAGCTCTTTTCTAGCCTTGAAAGATTCGCTGATGTAGTCATGGAGGACGAGGTGTTGTCAGCTCCCGAGCTAAAGGGCTTACGCGGCAAAGTTCTTGAAGAACTGACTCGCCAGTACGAAATTTGGGCGGCGCGGCAAGATGGCTCGCCCGATGAACTAATGCGAGCTTCCAGAGGAAGAGTTCGCCTTGCTGAAATCGAGGAGCAAACTGGAAATCGTGATAAGGCCCGAGTGCATGCAGATCGCGCAACCGCTCTGGCAAAGAAAGCTATTGCGAAACGAGATCCGCCTATGCCTGCGGACAGTACAAACTTGTTCAAAGCTCAGCGGGCCCTTATCCAGCTGATAAGTCAGTCGAGTCAGAATGATCTGCCGGAGCAGTTGGACCTTGCCAGAGCACACGCGCTGGAATTGCAGGAATCGATCTCTTTGACCGCTCACCCTCAATTGAGTGCGGAGCAGGTGCTGGATGAACAAGCACGCCTAGAGTTACTTCAGTCGGATTTGGCTTTCCGAAAGTCCGCTATATTTACTGACTCAAAGCAGCGAATGAAATGGGTTGGCACCGCTTTGCAACACTCCATAAGATGCGTGGAACTGAGATTTGCGTTACTCAAGATGACGGCTGGTCGTAAGGTGGGAAGCGACACGCAGCAAACTATTGATCTTGTCATTGCGATGCGATCAAAGGCTCTGATGACTCACAAATCTTTCCGAGCAAAAGAAGCGTTGGTCATTTGCAAACAAGCATTAAAGCTGCTTGATAAGTTGTCTCAGGGCCAACCTCCAACCCCCGAAATTAAAAATATTAGAGTCACCTTGTTATTCAATGCAATCATGTCCTACCGACAGGTTACGGACTACGATGGTGCTCGTCTTGCCGCCAAAGAAGGCCTTGCAATTTCGCAGGAACTTCACAAAGACTTTCCTTTGGTAATCCGGTACCGTCAAGAGATTGCGAGAGGTTATGGAAATCTCGCTGAAGTCGCGATGGTTCAGTACCTGAGCAACAAAGACCAGTCAGTGATTCCCGAGCTCCTGATTAACATGCGGATTGCCGCTGAGACATACTTGAAGCTGTATGAACAGTATTCCGAGCGGTCCAACGTGAAAGAGGATGCGGTAATACACTATTTTCGACTTGCAGCCTGCTTGCATTGGGCAGGCAGGGATGCGGAGGCACTTCAGGAATTTCGACGTTGCCTGAGTCTTTCAGAGAACCCCGAGCTTCTCGAACCAGCGCACCAAGCCAACGCGTATGCAGTGGCAATCGGCTATGCCCTCATTATCAACAGCGAAAACGCAGAGCAACCAAGCGAGCACGCGCTCGTGTCTCGACTGGACGAGGTGCTCCAGGTGTTTTCTCCCCTCTTGGACGCCAGCGAAACTTACCGCGAGATGTTTCTCAATGATAAACTTTTTATCGCCCTACAGGATCTGGACTGCATTAAGGCACTAAAAGCCAAAATCAAAGTCAAGAAATTCTAGTGGCAGAGACCACGCATTTCAGCTTGCTGATCAGACAATCGCTGTTCAATTTGGCGGGCATTACCAATAGTTCACACGAACTGTGAAATCGCAAAGCTGCTCGATATTGACTCGCGGTCCGTCGACGGCATCTCTTATCACAGAGCTAGGCTCGCCTGTTCGACTCGTTTTGCCGTGAGCTTTTGCTAGGGACGGGCTATGGGCTGCACCGGTTGCTCGGGGGTTTATCTCGTGATGGGTGCGTTAAACGCCAATTAGTTTGCCCCAGCCGCGTTGGCTCACGAAATATGTTACCGAACAGGGTTGATCTAATTGACGCCGAACAGGGCCATCTTTCACGTGCTGATCGCCAGCTTAATTCTTAATGGTTCATTTTCTGAAGATTGTCCGTAAGGCGATACTTCGCGAGGGCGTTGTAACGGCATGAACGCTACAGGAGGCAACAACGGAACTCCTCGTCGCGAATTCGATTCCTAACACCAAATCATGTGGTCTTCGATGAAATCCCTGCGAAACGCGAAAATGATTTTTCGTCGTGATTCCAAAACTGGTTTCACGCTAATTGAACTTCTAGTCAGCATATCCGTGATAGCCATTTTGGTAGCGTTGCTACTTCCAGCGGTGCAAAGTTCTCGCGAAACTGCCAGACGAATGTCATGTCAGTCTCATTTGCGACAGTTGACGCTGGCAACCTTAAGCTTTGAAGCGAATCATAGGAAATTTCCTCTAGGAACCAGCCATAAACGCGAGTTGCTCCCGTACCTTGAGGAACAAGCTATTTATCAGGCGCTTACGGTGGCATACGACGCCGCTTCCGCAGCAGAGCAGCAAGTCGAACTAAATGTCTTTCTGCCAATTCTGGTTTGCCCCAGCGACCCAGGGGGTACATCCGCAGAAGGTCCTTTCGGTTCTGCATTCGGGACAAGCTACCACGGAAACGCAGGAACGGGTGTGCTAAGCGACGGATTTAATGGCATTTTCGGATACGGGGAAGATGCCAATGATATCTTTCCCGACCGAGAGATCTCTACTGCGGATGTAATAGACGGATTGTCTAATACCGCGGCCTTTTCGGAAGCTCTCCTACCAAGTAGTTCCTACCCGAGGATCGCCAATATCTGGATCTCTCCGGCAGAGTACTTTCAGCCGGAGGAGCTCGTTCAACTGGCCGAATTCTGCGACTCAATTCCAATCGATCCCGAAAATGCAATGTACGCCGCCGCCTCTTCGCCGCGAGGTTTTCCCTGGCATGGAGGAGGAATGGGCACGTCATTGTATAACCACACCCTCACGCCTAATCGCCCGAGTTGTACCAATGGCACTTCGGTGATGACGGGAATTTACACTGCCAGTAGCATGCACTCAAACGGCGTGAACACAGCATTTGCTGATGGACACGTCGAGTTTATTGACCAATCAATCCACCCTGGAGTTTGGCGGGAAATGGGTTCAAGAGAACCTAGTCGCCAGCTCTTTCCTTTCTGATTCTCATGAAAAAGGAGATCAAAGATGCGTTTGTTCCTTGTTGCAGTCGCTCTAAGTGCAGCGACATTACTTTCCAGCTCTGTCGATGCCGCCAATACATTTCGTGGCGGATTCACGATTGCCAGCCACTCAAGTGGTCGCAGCTATTACCGATGGTCTGTTCGCTACATGACCGGTCGCGGCCCTCGCTACCAATCTTTCACGGCAGGAGCGGGACACATCACATCGAGTGGAAGTGCCATCATCGACACATACACGCGAAATCGAGTTTCGGCCGGCGGCCAGTGGGCAGGTGGTCCACGCGGATACGTTAAAACAGATTCGAGTCGGCGCAATGAAAATTTTGTATATGTCTGGGCGAATAGCCGTCGCTACGCAATCGTTGACAGCATTGACCTCCGCTAGTCCGGCCTTGATGTTTCTTCTCGATTTCCCCCGTGACCGGGCAGCATTGAATTACTCCCGGTCATGTTTTCTTAAGGAGACTGCCCATGAAAATGTTCTCTACCATTCTCGTATTGTTGTTGTCGATCGGATACCTCGGAGCACAACAAATGCGGTCTTCGGTTAGTTTTCCCGATCCAGTTAACGGATACTCCGCTGCGCCCGCGGCATACGAGGATGTCCCTCCGGCTTTACCAGTTGAGATCGTCATTCCCGACATGGATTTGGCCCTGCGGAGACAGAAAGTTTTCACAATTTCGACACCCGCTGGACTCATGGGAAGTGATGGCCTGCGGCTCACCGGAAGTCTGAATTGGGATTCATCGCAAGGCGAGAGTCTGGTTGTCATCTTGGAAGTGAGTCGTAAGTACAAACAAACTGTTCAGATCATGGGATCGGTTCTGGACATCCTTCCTGCGGAAGACAAAGACGGGCTTTTTGATCTGGTAATAGCGATTCCGAAGAATGCTGGTGATTACGATCTAACCCTGTCAGCGCTTCCCATCGATGAAGAGGGCGCTCCTACTCAAGACTCGCCAATCCGGGTGGCCTTTGGGAATTTGCCCCTACCCGGAAAGTAATTTTTAGTTCGTTCCTAAACGTAATATGGGAACGGTTAAGTTAAGGGGATTTTGGTTTGAAATCTGGGTCCCGAATCGGGACTTCTGCGGCCCGAATAAAACCTCTCTTCAAATTCTCTACAATAGTTTCGTAAGGGGTCGCGGACACGTTTCGTTGAATGGGCAAGTCAGCACGTGGCGGCTTTTAAGAACTACCTGTCTTAAACAACTCCCTACCGCGAAAGACAGAACAATGAAGAACATGAATGCTCGTATCGCCTTTGCCTGGACATTTGCCTTGTTGATCGGATTCAGCTGCTCGACTTCCGCCGCAGGCAGGTTTCAGAACCGCGGTTTTCAAGACCGGGTCACTCAAGACCGGGTCGTCGAATTATTCTGGACAGTCGAGTTCATTCAACCCCAACTACTCAAGAAACGCCGATCATGCACCGGTTACTTCACGAATTCGTTGATTTATAGTCGACACGACGTCGAGGGAGTGAAGATGTTTTCTACCGACATACGGACTGCACTGTCACTGTAGAAAACGCTTCACTTCTTCACGGCACTAAACTAATCTTGGCCAACTCACACTTCTAACTGGACAGGAATTCACTGCTCAGAATTGCTGCCGCTGCGGAAAACCGCTGGCCATCTGGTATATTATCTTGCTGATTTGCAGCGCGAATAGTTTCCGCGGATTTCACTCGATATTGGCCATCCAAGAAAGCAACTTTCCATGACTCGACGCTTTTCTTCACTGTGCTTTTCTTCACTGTGCTTTTCTTCACTGTGCTTTTCTTCACTGTGCTTTTCTTCACTGTGCTTTGTTCTGTTGCCGTGCGTCTTTTCGACTCCTGGTGTTGCCGCCGACAAGCCGAACGTGATCATCATTTTTGCGGATGACCAGGGTTATCAAGATCTCGGCTGTTTCGGATCTCCAAACATTCGCACGCCCAACATCGATGGCATGGCTGCCGATGGAATGCGGTTCACCAATTTCTATTCCGCCTACTGCGTATGTTCGGCTTCACGGGCTTCGCTCATGACTGGCTGCTATCAACCTCGCATTAGCATGCCTGGCGTGTTGGGGCCGCGATCCAGTGTTGGGCTCCATCCTAACGAAGTGACAATTGCAGATATGCTGAAAGCGGTTGGCTACGCTACTCAGATGGTTGGAAAATGGCATTTGGGCGATAAACCACAGACCTTGCCGACAGCGCAGGGATTCGATCACTATTTCGGTCTGCCATATAGCAATGACATGGCCCGTATCAAGGGATGGGGGAACAACGCCGGCGATCTCGACAAAATCTGGAGAATGAAAAAGTTCGATATCTATAACAACGAACTCTACAGCGATAAAGAAATCGTTGAGAAGCCTGTCAATCAAGTCACACTGACTGATCGCTACACCGAAACTGCTGTTAAGTTCATCCGCGACAACAAAGATTCGCCGTTCTTCCTTTACTTCGCACACGCGATGCCGCATGTGCCGCTGTTCGTGTCGGCTGATCGTTACGACGAAGATCCGGCAAAAGCGTATAAGTTGACCATCGAGCATATCGATGGTTCCGTCGGTCAAATTCTCAAGACACTGGACGAACTGCAGCTCGCTGACAATACGCTCGTCGTCTACACTTCCGATAACGGGCCATGGTTGAGCAAAAAGCATCACGGTGGCAGTGCGTTGCCTCTACGAGCAGGCAAGACGACTACCTACGAGGGAGGCATGCGAGTGCCTGGAGTCATGCGTTTTCCGGGGCGAATCCCAAAAGGGGCCGTCTGCGACGAGGTGGTTGGAACTATTGACTTGTTGCCGACGATCGCCAAGCTTGCCAGTGCCGAGCTTCCCCAGCACCCCATCGACGGGCTCGATGTCTCCAAGTTGCTGGCCGATCCCAAAGTTCCCTCCCCACATCGCGAAGTTGGATATTACTACTATCGCAACGGGAAAGTAGAAGCGGTGCGGCAAGGAAAGTGGAAGCTACGACCGGGCCAGAACGAGTTGTACGACCTGAACGCGGATATCAGTGAAGCCAAAAACGTGGCGACAGAGAATCCTCAAGTGGTCCAGGCTCTCAAGAAATTGGCAGTCGCTTACGACGCAGACCTGAAGGCCAACTCACGCCCAATTTGGCGAGGCGCGAAGTAAACATCGACGGATGAACGGCAAAGAGGGATGTGCTATGTTGTCGCGCTACACGATGTATCGAAGAAGACCGGCGAATGCGGGCCCGTTGCCAAATGGCACGCGGCAGGATTCGCGTTATCGAACACGCCACGTTTTACGGCCTCCGCAAACTGTCGTCGAAACTTACCTCGAATCGCCGTCCGACGAGACCTGGCAGCTGTTTCGTGAAACGTACCTAGCTTGCCTCGAACAGCGTTACCTCGAGGACCCTGAATCTTTTGCAAAACTCGCCGAACTAGCGATGGCTCAAGACGTTTATCTCGGCTGCAGTTGCCCCACAAAAAAGAATCCCGATGTTCGACGCTGTCATACTTATCTCGCATTGGAATTCATGAACGAGAAGTTTCCAACTCTAGACATTGAGTTCCCCAAGAGTTAGCCGCGAAAGTCGACTATCAAGAGCTCTCGCGTCCTAAAGCTTTGAAGCTGCGGCAGTCAGTCGCGTGTTCCGTTAGGGTTACGTGGATAGAACTGGCCGAACTACTTTGCACTTCGACGCCCCACCCGCCGCTGCTCATTGATTCGTGCGGAAATCTGAAACCTCCGTTTTACTGCGAGAGTGTCGAAAGCAAGTGAATCGGTTCTAAGCACACTTCGCGTCGTACCATTGAGCCGACGCGAGGTAAGAGCCAACGTCGACAGCAATGTTGTCAACTCTGGCCTGTCGCCCTTGGCCGCCAAAGGAAACGACTAGCTTCTCGCCGAGTTGTAGACGGCGGTTCGTGCGAAAGAGAAGTCCATCAGTGCTGAAGAAACAAACTTTCACTGCTGTTTTTGGAAGCGGCATTCGCAATGTCGCACGCTGTGTTAACTCGAGCCATGTGTCGGCTGTAATTGGCATAGAAGTGCCCTTTTTCCTCTGCGGTTACCCTGTTGGTTCTGCCCTGCATTAAGTATATCGGTGGATCGGGCAGTTTGTTGCTAAGATATTTCTAACGGCAGGTTGGCAATTTCACCTGCCCTTCGAATAAGGTTACGCATTCGGTACAACCGAATCACGCTGGGGGAAATTCTGTTCGTTACACTGCTGGTTGGTGAGAAAATAAAACAAAGGTTTTCATTGTCGACGAGAAGAACTCCTGCGTTGTTATTTACCAACAACCCCTAGTTCGCTTATCGAGGCAAACGCGGCGTCATTAACTTCTGACAAAACTCGAATTCGCACAAACCACCGGTTGCATATCCAGCCTTCTTTAACACCGACGCGATCGTTTCTTCCTCTTGCCGCATTGGAGCGCTACCACCGTTGGATCGCACCGACGTATGCCCCAGGTGCTTACCCGTCATTAGCACGCAACGCGTTGGCGCGCAAACTGGCGCTCCCGCCAATGCTTGAGTGAAGCGAACGCCCTCGCTAGCGAGGCGATCGATATTCGGAGTTTGAAAATTTGAATTTCCCATGCACGAGAGTTCGTAGTAACCCAGTTCGTCGGACATCAGGTAAATGATGTTCGGCTTCTTGGCTTCGTCCGCCACGGCGCACTGCAAGCAGGCAAGAAGTGCAGAGGAGAAAACGAACAGTAAAGAGATCTTGGTGCGATTCATTGTCATGTCGTTGGCAGAAGGCAGGGTTGGGACGATCAACACGTAGCTATTTTAACACAAATCAATAGGCAAACTGCGCGTGTTTGCTAGTCGATTAAGAGGGGATCGCGTTTGGCGTTCGCGTCGTTACAAGTGGACGATATCGTGGGCCACATCGCCGGCGACATCGGTCAGTCGGAAGTCTCGACCGGCGTAGCGATAGGTCAACCGCTCGTGGTCGAGTCCTAGCAAGTGGAGCAAGGTGGCATGGAGATCGTGGACGTGCATCTTGTTTTCGGTCGCATAGTATCCGTACTCGTCGGTCGCTCCATAACGGTAGCCTCGTTTGACTCCGCCGCCTGCCATCCACATCGTGAATCCTTCGGGGTTGTGATCTCGGCCGTTGGAACCCTGCACCGTCGGTGTTCGCCCGAATTCTCCGCCCCACATGACCAGCGTGTCGTCGAGTAGCCCTCGTCGTTTCAAGTCCGTCAGCAATCCGGCGATGGGACGGTCGACTTCGAGGGCGTTTTTTTCGTGCCCCTTTTTCAGGTCAGAGTGTTGGTCCCATTGCACGTTCGAGTCGCTGTGAGTCACTTGGATGAAGCGCACTCCCCGTTCAGCGAACCTTCTTGCCAACAAACATTGCCTGCCAAAATCGGCTGTTATTTTGTCGTCAAGTCCGTAGAGGGATCGGACGTGAGCCGGTTCTTGCGTGAGATCTTCGATCTGTGGCATCTCCGTTTGCATTCGGAAAGCCAATTCAAAGGAACTGATCCTGGCCTCCAATCCATCGTCTTTGCCAGCCAGTGTCTGATGGTCTCGGTTTAGTTCTTGCAACAACGTCAACTGCTGCTGTTGTACGTCGCGCGAAATTCGCGAATTGCGAGCGTACTTGAGTCTGGCTTCCGTCGATGGCTGACTGGCGTTTCCTAACGGTGTGCCCTGGAAATAGGCAGGCAGAAACGAGGAGCTCCAGTTTTTCACGCCGCCATGCGCTAGAGTTGGACAGATGGTGATGAAGCCGGGGAGGTTTTCGTTTTCCGTGCCGAGTCCATAAGTGACCCACGCACCCATACTCGGCCGTACGAAATTGTCGCTGCCGGTGTGTAGTTT
>JBLHLE010000147.1:0-10081 GCA_047620805.1 Pirellulaceae bacterium | reverse complement strand
TCGTGATCATCTGTGCTATCGAGAACTTTGATCCTATGGGCGTTCACACTGGCGACTCGATTACCGTCGCGCCGGCGCAAACATTGTCCGACAAAGAATACCAGCGAATGCGGGACGCCAGCCTCGCGGTGATTCGAGAGATCGGCGTCGAAACGGGTGGGTCCAATATCCAGTTCGCGATCCATCCCCGCGATGGCCGGATGATCGTCATCGAAATGAATCCACGCGTCAGTCGCTCCAGTGCGTTGGCGTCCAAAGCGACAGGATTCCCGATCGCCAAGATCGCCGCCAAGTTAGCCGTCGGCTATTTGCTTCACGAACTGCCCAACGACATCACGCGGCAAACCAAAGCATGCTTTGAGCCAACTATCGATTATGTCGTTACCAAGATACCTCGTTTTGCATTCGAGAAATTCCCCGAGGCCGATGACACTTTGACGACTCAAATGAAGAGTGTTGGCGAGACGATGGCGATTGGCCGAACTTTCAAAGAGTCGTTTCAGAAAGCGCTTCGCGGACTGGAAGTTGGCAGCTTCGGTTTTGGTTGCGACGGCAAAGATCTGTGGGGCAAACCTGATATGCCCAACAAAGAGGAGATACGAGCGAAACTGGCCGTCCCCAACGCGGATCGCGTTTGGTACATCCGCTATGCCTTGAAGAACGGCATGACTGCGGAAGAGCTCTACGAGATTACCGCCATCGATCCCTGGTTCCTCGACCAGCTCGTGGAGCTCGTGGAAATGGAAGACAGTTTGAGGGAAGTAGGGTCGCTGGAAAGCTGCGACGCCGAGCTACTGCGCGAAGCGAAAAGGTTCGGTTTCTCGGATCGACAGTTGTCTACGATTTGGGGTACCAATGAGTTGGATGTACGTAGCCACCGCAAGGAATTGGGAATCGTAGCAACATTCAAGTCAGTCGATACGTGTGCCGCCGAATTCGAAGCCTACACTCCTTATTTCTATTCGACGTATGAAGAGGAGGATGAGGTTCCCGCAAAGTCGGACAAAAAGCGAGTGATGATTCTCGGCGGCGGTCCCAACCGAATTGGTCAGGGGATCGAATTCGACTATTGCTGCTGCCACGCTAGTTTCGCGCTCCGCGAGCTAGGTATCGAATCAATAATGGTCAACTCTAATCCAGAGACGGTCAGTACGGACTACGATACCAGCGACCTGCTGTTCTTTGAGCCGCTCACGGCCGAAGACGTATTGAACATCTGCGACCGCGTCCAACCCGACGGGGTGATCGTTCAATTCGGCGGGCAAACGCCACTTAACCTGGCGCGAGCGCTTTCGGCGTCGGGGGTGCCGATTATTGGAACAAGCGTCGATACGATCGAGTCGGCAGAAGACAGAGAGAAGTTTCAGAAACTGCTCAATACTCTCAAACTCAAGCAACCCGCTAACGGCATCGCTCGAAATATGGTGCAGGCTCGCGCTGAGATGCAGAAGATTGGCTTTCCAGCATTGGTTCGCCCCAGCTTTGTGTTGGGCGGCCGCGCGATGGAAATCTGTTACGATACGTCGCAATTCGACAGGTATGTTGCCGAGGCGTTCGTTGTCGCTCAAGGACAACCTGTCTTAATCGATCGTTTTCTCGAAGACGCGACCGAAGTCGATGTGGATGCCATTTGCGACGGCGAAAACGTAGTCCTGATGGGAATTATGGAACACATTGAGGAGGCGGGAGTTCACTCCGGCGACTCCGCGTGCGCGATTCCGCCCTACAGTCTTTCTGGCCCTGTCGTGCAGGAAATCCGTGAAGCTACCCACGCCATGGCGAAGTACCTTAACGTCATCGGACTCATGAATGTCCAATTTGCCGTCAAGAAAGAAGATGGCAAGATGAATGTCTATGTCTTGGAAGTCAATCCGCGCGCCAGTCGTACAGTCCCGTTCGTCGCGAAGGCTACCGGCGTACCCGTCGCAAAACTGGCCGCTAAGGTGATGACCGGCGTAACTCTGAAAGAACTCGGCATCACTAGCGAACCGATTCCATCTCACGTCTCCGTGAAAGAAAGTGTTTTCCCGTTCCGTAAGTTCGCCGGCGTCGACATTGTACTCGGCCCGGAAATGCGGAGCACTGGCGAAGTCATGGGGATCAGCGAACGGTTTTCGATCGCTTTTGCCAAAGGGCAACTGGCCGCTGGCGTCGTCTTGCCCAAACCCGAGGATGGCAAGATCTTTTTGAGTGTTTCCGCACGTCACAAAGAAATCATCGGCGATTTGGCTCGACGACTACACGAAATGGGGTTCTCGCTGATCGCAACCTCCGGAACTGCGAAGTCAATCGAAGCGATAGGTATCCCGGTGGAACGAGTCAAGAAGATTGCCGAAGGTCATCCAAACCTGATCGATCATTTGATCGACGGCCATGTGTCGTTGGTGATGAATACGCCCAGCGGAAAAGGCGCTCGAACTGACGAAGGCCGCATCCGCGCTTCCGCAGTACAACACGGCGTACCATGTATCACCACTTTCCAAGCCGCCGAGGCTGCCGTGAAAGCAATGGAAGCGCTACGCGAAGAAGACATGGAAGTGCAGGCCTTGCAGGATCGATTCCCACAGTCGTAGCGGGACTTCCTCTCCGAGGCTGACAGTTTTTCTCGATCGGGTACTGGTGACACATAGTCGCCTTCCGCTCCGCCGGAATTGCGTTCTTCGTACGCGAGGTCGCCGTTTCAGCGGCGGGTAAGGTTTTGAAACGTAGGGTTGCCGTCTCGATCCACATTCAGCCCTGACGGACCACGCTATTGCCTGCTGCAGCTTCGCAGCTTTGAACACGGGCGAACAAAGCTCTTGAAGTGGGTACGAGATATACGACCAGCGCAAAAAAAAACCGCCCCTTGCGAGGCGGTTCTTTTCGTCCGTTGTTGTGTCTTGGCCAGTATTATTCGCGGGGGCGAATGGCGCCGGTGAGACCCGAGTAGTCTACTCGATCTGCGTTGTGCCATAGGGGCAAGCCCAGTTCAACTCGCTGGCGTAGTGTTTCAATTTTTGCGGTCGAACCAGCCGGTGCGTCTGTGGGCTCGAACTCGTCCTTCTGACGAGGTACAAAGTCTTCGTCGTGCCCATACTTCAGAATAGCTTCAAATACGTTTTGAGGATTCATGTCTCTTCTCCTACGTTCTCTTGTTTGTCCGTGTCGATTGGCTTCGATAGTGGCGGGTAGGTTGCGTACTCTTTGCGTACTTATTTCGTCCTGACTCGTCGCCCAAAATCTTTGCCGTGTGGTGGCCAAACACTCGTTGGACCACTCTGTTTATGTAACTGAAAGTTAAATACCGTGTTAAGCTGTTTTAGCGGGACTACTGTGCGCGGCGGCCTGTGCGTTGCTAACTGTTCTGCGTTGGCTGCCTGCTCGGTTATGGGGGCGTGATTAATTCCGAGCGACGGTATGTATGACGGGTCCCGTGTCGAAGCGTCCCATTATTTATCCCGGGGGCCGAATGTCAAGTTTTAATTTTGGCCATAATCTTCGATTCGCCGAAATAAGTTTGTGGTACCCCGCCGAAGGTACCGTTTTGGGAAACCTTGCGGCTGCGGTTAATTGTCGCGGTGTATTCTGGTGAGAAAATAGACACTTTGCGTACCAAATAACGCGTGGCGCCCCACGCGGATAAAACCACATAAAAACGGTGGAAATCATGGCCTGGCATCAATCGACTTTGACACTCAAACCTCGCATGCGAGGATTTCACCTGATCACATCAGATGTTGTTCATGCGATACCCGAAATTGAAAATATCCGAGTTGGGTTGCTGCATGTCTTCCTTCAACATACCTCCGCCTCGCTGACCATCAACGAAGACGCCGACCCCGATGTGCGCGTGGATATGGAGACCGCAATTAACTTGATCGTGCGAGAAGATTTTCCTTACATCCACACACTAGAGGGGCCCGACGATATGCCCGCTCACATCAAAGCCTCTTTCTTTGGCAACTCGGTCTCTCTGCCAGTAACCAACGGCCGACCGAATCTAGGAACATGGCAGGGAATTTATCTTTGCGAACACCGCGACAGAGGCGGCTCGAGAAGATTGATAATCACCCTGCAGGGCGAACCGTAGTCGCGTATTGAAATTCAGTCGCTGGACAGTGGGCCGGCTGTTTCTTGATCGTCATCCAACGCAGATTGTTTGCCCCATCTCAAGCGATAGCCCCACTGTTTGGCGAGAAGCAACGGCAGCGCCACTCCGAACATAAAACCAGAGGCCAACCCGCCAACCATACCGATTGCGCGAGCGAGTTCGTTTGAGGAAACTGGTGTTAATGTAAATCCCACGATGCACAATGAAACGGTCGCCAAAAATGCCAACAGAATCGTGAAGGCGATGCCAGAAAGTATCGTCCTGCAGCGGAACGCAATAGCGATTATTGGCAGCGCAATGAGAGTTCCTGTCGTTACCCCGACGGCGAGCGCAGCCAAGATAACGCCGTTGGCGTTGATTCCGCGACCCGCGAATTTCGGTAGCGCCAGAGCGAATCCGAAAACAGCCATCATTCTCATCACATCCAAAATTGACAGCGAGCGAGAACTGGATGTAGGTTGCTCAAGTTCAACTCGCCACCTCAGCCAACCTCTCGCCAGCCAAAGTGGAATCGCTAACGATAAAAGCACTATTGGAGCGCACGTTACGAGAGTGCGAATTGCATCGTGCCAAAGCGACGGTGGCCCGTCCCTCAGGGAGAGCAAGCCAAATGAAAAGGCTAGTATAGCTGCGGCAGCGAAGCCTATTAGGATGAGCGACCGCTTGACGATTCCAGAGGGTCCGAACACGAGCCAAATTGCACCGCACGCATATTGGGAAAGGACTATTCCTATAATCGCCGTAACAACGAAGAAAGTGAAGGGGTCGGCACGACCAACGCCTCTTCCTATCGGCAGGAAAATAAAGTCGAGAACAATATAACCAACTAGCACAAACGCTATCGCGTGTCGTCTCGCGGTACGATCCTCCGTCTCGGACGGCGGTGTCTCAAAGGTATCGATGTCGATGTCGTCATTATTCATGCCGAGGAGTCCTCAATGTTCGCTATTCCCCATCTCAAGCGATAGCCCCACTGTTTGGCGAGAAGCAAGGGCAGCGCCACTCCTAAAGTAAACCCGCAGAACAAGCTTGCAGGCATCGCGATTGTTAAGCCACTTTGGCCTAGATCGAACGAAAAAGCGACGCAGCATAGCAACACCGTTTCCAAAAATACCAGAAGTGTCGTGAAGGCGATGCCGGCTAGAAACGTCCTGCTGCGCAGCGCAAAGGCGATTATGGGCATAGTCACTAGAGTTCCCGTTAGTAGTCCGTTAGCGAGTGAAGATAAAATAATAAAGTTGGCGTCGGTACCGCCCGCGAATTTCGGTAGTGCTAATGCGAACCCTAGAAATGCCGTAGATAGCATCATATCCAATATCGACATCGAGCGAGAATTGGACCTAGGTTGTTCAGGTTCAACGCGCCATCTCAACCAACCTCTCGCCAGCCAAAGTGGAACTGCTAAAGATATAAGTATTATGGGAATGCACGTGAAAAGGGGGCGTACTACATCCTGCCAAATCAACGGCGACCAGTCTCTGAAGGAGAGCAAACTAATTGTAAAAGCTAGTAGAGCTGCGGCAGTATAGGCCACCAGGATGATTGACCGTTTGACGATTCCATACGGGCCGAACACTAGCCAAATCGCACCGCATACAAACTGCGAAAGGATTATTCCTACGGTCGCTAAGAGAAAGAGGATAAAGAGGTCAGTGAAGGGGCGGGGGCGACCAATGATCCTTACCATCGGCAAGAAAGCCAAGTCGACAACGAGATAACCCAATGGCACTAGCGCAATTGAGAGTCGTCGAGGGCCCCGATTGTCCGTCAGCGCCGATGTCTTAGGCGTATCGATGTTGAATTCGCCGCTATTCATACAGAGACGCGTCCTGAGGATGTGGTAACGCCGTTCCCAGTGACGCATTTTCCATCGCTTCCGCTGCGAATATCGCGAGTCGCGATTTTACTTGCACCGATTTAGCGGAGTGCGAATTCATGGTCTACCCTCGTGTCGCGATCGTTTCGATCGTGTTTGAGCCAATAATGTTTGTCACCCGCAACGTCGATCGCTTCGCTAGAACTACCGCGCAAATAAATCACTGATTGACGGATTCGGCCTTGCGGCCATTTTCGATCAGCCACAAGTCATCGAACCAACATTCGATTACTAACGAAACATTGGCGTTCGCCTGAATCATACCAATGGTCTGCATACATCGTTCGACGCAGTCGCCGGCCCGTTCTGCATCGCCCTGCCAACCGTTCGCAGCTCGTTCAACCGACTTGTTGGTGAGGGCATCGCCCGTCACAGCAAGTCCCGACATGCGACGCATTAGCTGCCGGTAGAAATCTGTCGCCAGTCCAACAACGCTTCTTAAGCGAGCGCGACGCGGTTGCGAATCCTTGCCGGCAGCGTCGACGAAGGCGATCACGTTCTTGGCTAACTCTACATTGTGCCGCCGCGGATCGCTAAGTTCGCTCAACAGCTGAGTTCTGAATTCGGCCATCTCGTCGCCCGCCAGTTCGATCGCTTGTTGGAGGCTCCCTTCACCGGCTGCCGCGACGTCCAAATAGCTGCCGGAAAACTCGTCGCCAAGCAGTTGATGCTTCTCAAGCAGTTGCGCGACAATCGCATCGTCCAGCGGATGAAACCGAACTATCTGGCTCCGCGAACGAATCGTCGGCAGTTGCCGCTGTTCGCTGGAACCAATCAAGATGATCATAGAGTGAGGAGGAGGTTCCTCGAGTGTCTTCAGCAAGCAGTTCGCCCCTTCTTGGTTTAGGAAGTCGGCGTCGTCAATAATTGCGACCTTGCGACCACCGCGATAGGGCTTTAACGAAATGTCGTGACACATGCCCTCGCGCATGCGATGCTCCCGATCTCCAATGAAGAGTTCAATTGGAATATACGTCTTTTCGTCGGGTTTGGAAATCAGAATCAGGTCTGGATGAGACCCAGCGGAAGCCTGCTGGCAGGCAGGGCAGTAGCCGCAAGGATCCAGTAGCAGCTCGTCGTTCGTTTCGCACAGCAGCGCCTGTGCCAGTTTTCGCGCGAAGGTAGCTTTCCCAATACCCGGTTTGCCGACGAACAAGAACGTGCTGGCTAATCGGCCACCTTGAATGCTAGTGCGAAACCGGTCGATGGCTTGTTGGTGTCCAAGTATGTCGTCCCAAGGCATGTTGGCTCGTCCCGCTCGAAAATGTCGCTATCCCACTAGACTCGCCCCAACAATTAACAAGGACCCTTCGCCGAAAGTAATGAGTATCAAGAAGGATTGAGCGTTAACGGCAGCGTCTGCCAATGGCATAGAGTTTGATAAGTTGTCGCGTTTAAAAGTGTGTTTATCGACGTGGAAACACGGTGACTGGTCAGTTTACAACTATATCAATATCCCGATCTCAACGCATTGGGTGGCGGATTTCAGATAGGTCGATTTGTGGAGTTTATGGTTAACGAGGCGAATTTCGTCAGGTTTGCTGTCGAAAGACGAGAAAAGCGTCCCTCGCAAATTCCGTAAACCAGTGTTTTGCGTAAACCAGTGTTTTGCGTAAATATGCGGACTGGAATGGATCTAAACTTCGAGGTCCGGCATAATGACGGGATTGCAGCGTGTGATCTATTGCGATCTGCGCGATTGGCCGTCAGTTAGGGAGTAGTGGCTATGACCATATTTCGAGTAATGAGCATCTTTGTATTGTTGGCTTTGTTTGTTGCCCCTGTATTGGCGGAGAACGAGGGTCAGGATGATCTCGATGAAGCGACGCAGCTAAAATCCGACGCCAAGTCATTGGCGGATTTAGAAAAGGTGACTCAGCTTTGCGAAAGCGCGATCAAGAAGGGGCTAGACGAAGGCAATTCGGTATTTGCCAAACAGTTGCTCAGTGCCTCGCTGATGGAATACTCCAATAAAGTGACGGAAGCGATCTTCGGACGCAGTCCGCCGCACCCACAGTGGCCCTTGTTGCGACGAGTTGCCACCAAGAGTCTCGAACGCGCTGTTGAGTTGAATGATGGTCTTGGGAACGCCCACGTGCTGTTGGCCAAGTTGTACACCTTGCCTCAAGGAGATCCAAAGAAGGCTCAATCGAATATCGACAGGGCCGTCGAATTGTACAAGGAAGACAATATTAAGCTCGCGCAGGCCCTCGTCGTCAAAGCGACGATCGTTGCTGAAATCGAAGATAAGCTGAAAAACGTCGAGCAAGCGATTGAGGCAGACCCAGCCAACGCGGAAGCGTGGCAACTGCAAGCCGCCATCTTCATGGCTCAGCAAGATTTTGATAAGGCGATCGCGGCTCTCAATAAGCTGGTCGAAAAAGACGACAACAATTCAACTGCCCATAAAGCGCTGGCCGAAGCATTGAGCCAGTTAGAGAAGTACGACGACGCCTTGCTTCATGCCACCCGAGCACTCGAAATTAACGAAGACGATTCTGTTGGCTATGCTCTCCGCGCTCGCATTTACGCGATGCAAAAGAAGTACGACGAATCCATCGCCGATCTCGACACCGCGGTTGAGAAGAATCCTCAAAACGCCGGTGCCATCCTGTTCCGAGCACGAGTTCACCTCGTACAAGACAATCTTGATATGGCGAAGAAAGACGTCACCTTCATTCTGCAAATCAACCCGACCTTTTCGGAAGGCTTGGTCTTAAGGAGCATGATTTCCGCTCAAGAGAAGAACTATGCAGCAGCGATTGCCGACATGGAAAAAGTGCTGAAGCAGGATCCAGACAGTATCCAATGGAACCTGCAACTCGGTGGATATCTTTCCTCCAGCGGCCGTCCGCGGAAGGCCGTTGAGCTGTTCACTGTAATGGTGGAAAAGAATCCCAAGAGCTGGGAGTGTCGTCGGGCTCGAGCCGATACTCTGCTCACAATCAGTGAACACAAACAAGCGGTTGCGGATTACGAAATCGCGTTGAAAGAACAACCCAAGCATAGCGGCATGTTGAACAACTTGGCGTGGGTCCTAGCAACCTGTCCAACGGACGAAATGCGAAACGGCAAACGCGCTGTCGAATTGGCTACCGCGGCCTGTGAAGGCACAAAGTACGAGGCCGCTCATATCCTCAGCACGCTGGCCGCGGCCTACGCCGAAACCGGTGACTTTAAGACTGCCAAGAAGTGGTCGAAGAAAGCTGTCGAGCTAGGTGGTGACGATGAAGTTTCCGAACAGCTCAAGAAAGAGCTGGAAAGTTACCAAAACGAAAAGCCCTGGCGCGAATCTCAAAAGACGGACGAGAAACCAGGAATCAAACCATCCAATCTCGAAACGTAAATGCTTTGTGGCGACAGTCAAATGCTTGATCGAGAAGCTGCCTTCGCGCTGATGTGTGAATTCACGGACAGCGAAAGCCTGCGCCGCCATATGCTGGCCGTCGAAGTCGCGATGCGTGCCTACGCCGAAAAGTATGAAGAGGACGTCCAGCGATGGGGAATCGTCGGCTTACTTCACGATTTCGACTATCAGCGTTGGCCGGATCCGCCCGACCATCCACTCAAAGGAGCGGCAATTCTCGCGGAACGCGGCTACCCTGAAGACGTTATTTACGCCATCAAGTCCCACGCCGACTACCTCGAGGACTGCCCACGCATTTCGCAAATGGACAAGACGCTTTACGCATGCGACGAGTTGGCGGGATTTGTCACCGCCACGGCCCTGATGAGACCGGAGAAGATTGCCGGAATGACAGCGAAAAGCGTCCGTAAGAAGATGAAACAAAAGTCATTCGCCGCGGCCGTTAGTCGCGATGATATCGTTAACGGCGCTCAGGATCTTGGCGTCGAACTCAACGAGCATATTCAGTTCGTGATCGATGCAATGGCTACGATCGCCGATACACTTGACCTCGCGTAATTGTAGGGTCTCATTAATTGTAGGGCGCCAGTAATTGTGGGGTCTCATTAATTGTCGAGCGCCAGTATTTGTGGGGCGCCAGTTGTTTAGGAGTGACACCATGGAAATCCGAGCTGCCGAACAACTATGTCAAACGAAATGCAAGCCCTGCGAAGGTGGCGTCGATCCCTGCGCCATTTCAGAAGCCGAG
>JBLHLE010000146.1:0-10126 GCA_047620805.1 Pirellulaceae bacterium | reverse complement strand
GCCTTTAAATTAGGCTTCATTTTTTTGAGGTACCGAGCAACACCGGTGATTGTCCCCCCGGTTCCCACTCCGGCCACAATCGCGTCGATGTTCTTTCCGCTGTCTTCCCAGATCTCTGGGCCCGTTGTTTGTTCATGAATCGCAGGGTTGGCGGGATTCTCGAATTGCTGAGGCATCCAAGCTGAACCATCTTCTTCGACAAGTTGATACGCGCGGCGAATCGCCCCACCCATACCGTCCGCCGCGGACGTCAATTCCAGGTTCGCACCCATGGCCCGGAGCAAAGCACGCCGTTCTACAGACATGGACTCCGGCATGATCAGGGTTAAGCGATAACCCTTCGCAGCGCATACAAACGCCAGGGCAATCCCCGTATTGCCACTTGTTGGCTCAATGATGTGTGAGTCAGCGTTGATCAATCCGTCCCGCTCGGCCGCTTCGATCATGGCCACGCCGATGCGGTCCTTGACGCTATTTAGCGGTTGGAAGAACTCGCATTTGGCAAACACAGCAGCGTGCTCCTTGGCCACTAATCTGTTGATCCGAATCATCGGTGTGTCGCCGATGGCGGCTGGTGCGTGATCGAAGGTTTTTCCTCGCGGCATGCTATTACCTTTTTCTATTTTGTCTACAGCCCACCGCTGGGAGCCTGAATAACGGCCCATTTGTCAAGCTTTAGATCGAGTGCGAGTTGATTACAACGTTGCAGATCGTCATGTGCCTCAGCGTGACTCGCAACAAAGTCCTCAGACAGAACTTCACCACGTGGTGGCACGTCATCAAACTGGGTTGGCTCCCAACCATCCGGCTTGCGGATGACCAAGAAGATAAAGTCGGCGTGTTGGTGGAAAACGCGGTTCCTGATCATTGTACAGTTCAATTGATGCTAGGAAGGGTTGGTTTCAATTAACTGATGGATTCATAGGAAGTTGGTTGGATTCGACAACCCAGGAAAGATGTCCAAAGTTTTTACAGGTAGCTGCCGTCAGGAAGATCTTTCGCGAGGCTTCCAAGATGTTATTGCTTCCTTGCGGGACTTGGCAGCGGTGCGTACATGCCTAATGTGAGATTTGGCAGTTTCTTCCGTCAGAAGGCCAGGAAAAGGGACGGGAGCCGTTTCGCCGGCAAGACTGGAAAAATAGTCAACCCGACTCAATACTGCTTCGATTGATGTCACTGAGCGACTTCCGCAATTGTACTTAACTTTAGGACACACGGAAGTTCAACGAAAATGGTTGTCAATCCTCTCGGTTAAGAATCGTTTTCGCTTATCTACGGTCTTTTACATCTAGCGAGCGACATTTAAAAGTCTGCGCCACTGGGCGCCCTCCCTAGAGCAAGCCTAAGCAGGAAGCTCGATTTAAATCACCCTTCGCGCTGCACCGCAATGTAGTAGTGGACCTCACCGTCTTCCGACTTGACCGGCGCCACTCGCCAATGCATCGTGAATGGCGTGCCGTCCTTGCGGTAGTTGGTCGCGCGACCCTCGAAGTTTCGTCCTGATTCCAGGTCCGCGCGGAGCTGGTCAAGTACGCCGCTATCAGTCTCCGGCCCCTGCAGCAGAGAAGGGGATTTGCCTATCACATCTTCCGCGTCGTAACCGGTCAACTCCGTGAAGACGCGATTAACGTAGATGATCGGAGTTTTACCCGTGGATTTGGTCACCATAACCGAATCGAAGTTCGTGGTAAAAACCGCCTCCGCAATCTGGCCCAGAATCTCGGTAGGTACACATTGACTAATTTTCATGACTTTTCACTCGTATGTGTCGTGATAGAGCTATCGGAACACGAGTTCCAAAGTAATGCTCACCCCTGATGCGTTTACGTCGAGTTCGGCAATTTCGTTACCGAACTACCATTATCGCCCCGTTTACCTTATCGCCTCGGCATGCAGACTGTGTCGTTACTAGGCCAAGATCGGTGACATCACGCGTAGATCCGGTTTAGGTGTGTCGGAAATTCGGAAGGAGAATCTGTCCTTAGCCGGATTGAGGTGCCAGAGAGTCACGTTTCAACTCGTAACGGCGTCAAATCGCTCAATCTTCTGTCCGATCGGACGCAATCATTGCACAGAACGACGCGGCTATTACTGTTCCGAAGATCGCAAGCCCGAATACGAAAATTACAAGATTATCCATTTGACTTTCCACTCAATATGAGCGCCCCGAAGCTGAGAATCGACGGTACCCAAATACCGACGAACAAGCCCTCGTCTCTACTACCCGAAAACCATAAATAGACAGAGAACAGGAAGGATGCTCCGGCGGCTATCACAAAACCAAGTTTCGCTAGTTTGAGCCTTTTCATGTGTATGTCTCCAAAACAGGAAGCATCTAAGAAAGACATCGAAATGTGAGTCAGCGGCTCACTATTAAAATGGCCCTTCGTTACTCGAAAGATACGGCACTGTAGTGAGAGCCTTCAGCCTGACAAGTCCGTGATCTGGATTTGATGCGCTGAGTCCGGTACCACTGCCGCGTTGCCTTCGGCACGAGCAATGATCGGGCGGGGAGGCACATCGCTTCAAATCGCCATAACTCAAACTTGCTGAGAATGCGCGACCTGGGGACTTTGCTCACCCTTCACTGTTTCGGCGAGTGCGACTAGCGGCACCATCTCTCGGTAAAGCACGGTCGACTACAAGCTAGGTTCATAAGTCATTGATTAGATTGCACTTTGCCCAGGCAAACCACGGAACCGTCTTCGCAGGATGCGTACAAGCGATCGCAAGCGGCGGCGAGGCAAACCGTTTGAGTTTGCGGCCCAAATCCACTTCGCATTGTCGATGTCGCGCAACTCGTCTTGTGATGGCGTCGCCCAACGCAAGGCGCGGGCGTTGACAATGTCGCGGCTGATGTCAACGAGTTCGCCCTCGGCGTAATTGGACTTCAACGGCGTAATCCAGTTGCAGACTTGCTTGCCGTTGTGAACCAACAGATCAAGCGTGCGTCGATCGCGGAATGCCTGCCAGCGGCCACGACCAAATGCCCCGTCATCGATCATGAGCACGGTAGCCTTAGTATCGTGGCCGCCGATAGGCAGCTCGATCCGTAGGCATTTTCAGCTTCAATAGCTAAGAAAAAATGAAGGGCCGGGCCGCCCATTGGGCGACCCGGCTTGAATTTCGTCTGGACGTCTAGCGTCCGGCCTACTTTCGTTTGCGGCGCGAACGGCCGACATTAAAGCCCTTGCGGCTACCGATCGATTTTCCGGACTTGTAGAACCACCAGGCGACTCCCGCAATCACGGCTAATCCAATGAGTTCCATACCTCCTCCTTTCTTTAAATGTTTGACTTAGATTGTCCTTCCCACGCGTTACTTCGCTCTTGTCAAATTGACGCGGCGCGCAGGACCAACTCCCTTGTTGAGAAACAAAGCAACAACACTGAGGCCCCAGGTACATGATGTAGATCGCTCCGTGTTAGGAAACGGTCCATTCACCGGCCAGCAGATTGAGCGTCGAGTCGTTGTCGACTGGGATACCGCGGAGCCAGCGCGTGAATTGGTGTATCATCATTCCCGCTGCAATACTCGCTGCATAAATTGTGCTGCGAGCTGTACAAACACCTTGCTGGGCTTCAGCCTGTGAAAACAGTGTGGTGCTGTATTTAGAATGGGAATCGACGTCACTGGCCGCCAATACGCGTATCACTTCGCCGAGCATGCGGCCGTCACACCAAAAACTACAGCGGTTATTGATTGTTCGCCAAATCGCTTCGCGAGCCGAAATCGAATCGACACAACAGAAAATGGCGTGACCAACATCCAACCTGGCTCGATACCGATCGACAACGGTGTCCACTTGAATTGTTGAATCGATCGCCGAAATCATTCGTTGCGTGGCACTCACTTTGCTTTGACCAATCTCGGAACAGAGATATCCTTGAGTGGTGACGTTGCTGATTTCAACATCATCGAAATCAATCAGCTGTAGGTACGGCGCGCCCAGCGATGCCAGTTGCAACGATACTTGCCGTCCCACTGCACCCACTCCGATCACTGTACACCGTAATGCCTGAAGCTTGTCCATTGGCACCAGCTTCTCCTGCCGACCGAATCTATCTCGTGTCGCTGTTATCGTATTCGTCATCGTCGTTCTCCTCTTCTAGATCGTCACTTATGTAATCGGACCAGCTGTCGTACCAGTTCTCTTCTGGCAACATCTCGTCCGCCGATTGAAGCACCGGTTGGGCTAGTTGGGTTGAGAGCAAATGCGATTCGCGTTGCACCTCTACACACGACAGATACTCATGCTCCCATTGTTCAAGCTCGCTGCCTGAAAACGGGCGAGCATAATCGACGCCTACCGGGATCTTGATTTCAGCACTTGGCCCCGAATTGAACCGCAGCCGCGCGTAGCTCTGACCGCCTCTTGCGAGAATGAACATCACGGCCCATTCCGAACGTCCAAATACGCGATCGAAAGTATCTTCGTCGGTCGCACTTGGAAATGGACAATTCACTGGATGAGTGTGGATCCAGATTCGAGCGAACTGTTCCGGACGCATTCCCGCGTCGACCTGCTGATCAAAGAAGTCGGCGACGGATTCGTCGTCGAAGGCGACGTAGGCGTATGAGCAATACTGCTGGACAAGGATAATATCGTTGATTAGCAGTAAGTCGTTGGCAGCCGAAATCCCGAAGGCTCCAACCTCGGCATCCGCGTAGTCCCTCAGGTAGAGCAGTTTTGCCCAAGCTGTTGGGGTGAAACGTAACGATGTAGTTTCAATCCGCCGAGCATGCGCTGACTGAATTGGTTTCTCTTTCTTCTTCGTTTTGATTTTCATGGCAATCCAAACACCTTTCATTTGATTCCAGACAAGACGCACAGAAATGGTCGCAGCAACACTCGCAATGAGTGAGACACGCATGACAAGACACTTCGTGGCAACCAGAGCACTCTGTAATGCACGAATTGCAGAACGAGTCGCCGCAATCGGAACAGCAAAATCCACACTGATCGCAAACCACCGATTCACATCGCGTGCATGTCCACCGGTCGTCATCGCTCACAATCGCAGCACAGTCGGTACAGGACAAACCATGCCACCTAGAAAGGGGAACGTAGGGGCTGCTCGCGCCGTACGTGCGAAGTAGATTCGCGATGATCGTGAAGAAATCGAATAACCGACATTCGGCGAGAGCCCGTTTGATGGCCGATTGACCTTCGCCTTCACACACGATTTCGTCTTGCACATGAGGATGAGTGATGGAGTCGTCCGTCGCAGCCGGATGGGGATCCAATGCTACTACTCGATACTGGGGTGGCTCAGCTCGTCCCATTTCCGACCAGTCCAAGCGGACCTCGAAAGGGCCGAGATAAACCTCCTGTAGTTCGATAGGCTCGGTAGTAACCGACAGTGTCTTGCCTCGGCGGTCGCATGCTATCGCCGAATACTGTTCACGCAATGCAATGAGATCCGAATAGATATCGGCTATCGACGTCTGTGGCGATGCCCGAGTTTCGTGTCGAAGCAATTGATCGATTGATCCTAACTGATTCAGCAGACGGCTTAACATGACCGTCGCCTCTCGCTGCTTTCGCTGGCTGGATAATCGCCAGCCCCGATTTCGCGCTGTTTCCACCTGACGAAATAATCGCTCGGTATTCGCCCATGTCTGGTGAGGTAAATCGAAAGTGCGGACTTCAACTGAAGCCACTTTCGAGTGAAGCTCTGCAGCGACCCGCAACAAATCTCTGCTGATTTTCGCCATATTGATCGCCTCCTTAATTTGAGTTCAAAAAATGGGGGCACCGAAAGAACTCTCTCGGCGCCCCTAACGCGACATCGTTTGTCTAGAAGGCTCCTTCGATTTTGGTTGGTGTAATGGAGACTCGGTCTCCTTCCTTAAGCATCTGCTCCCCGTTGCAAGGTTGGCGATTGACTCGAATGAGATAGTCGCTTGGCTTACCCGCAGGGATCCGTTCCTCGAACAAACTCGCTACGGTTTGATTGCCGGGTACGTCAACGAAGTCGGCGAAACCCGCCCCGTCATTGTTGATGAATAAAATTCTCATGGTTGACCTTTCGAAATAAGTAACTGAACTGAATGGCTCGGTTTGCGGAGAGACGCATGGTGATGACGCCGCCTACGAGATTTCTCTTTGACTCGCGAGTGACTGGATCTGTCGCGACTCCCACGAAGTTGCCCGCTACGTAGCTGCTTCTTACGTAGGTAGACACGGGAAGCATCATTCGTATGACGTTGAAATTCTGCTGCAATTGGCTTCGTATTCATAAGCTCGCACCGTGGTTGGGGAGTGTGGTTCGGGAAACCAGTTGCGGAGGTAACGCTGGGCGTCGAGTTCGTCCCAGTCGATTACCAGCGGACCTGCTATTTCGTCATCGAGATCGTCAAATATGTCGGGCTCTGCCAACATGAACCCAAGCTTTTTGATGGTGGTGACTGTTTCGCCGGTGGCATCCGCCACGGCACGGTTGAGATCGTTTTGTCTCATTGGTTCTTTCTCCTTGAATGGGGATGGAAAACGAAAAAGGCCCCGCCAATGCTTTGAGGTGCACTGGCGGGGCCGGTTTAGAGTCATTGGTTGAATCCAACCACTTGGACAGCAGAACTATCGGTCCAAGTCTGGAAGTTGTTCTCGCTAAAGCAAATGCAAATCAGTAGTCGGCTGGCAACAGGATCGTTGTAGCTGCCCGGTTGCCATCGTTCGCTTCAGCTTCGGTGATGATCAAAATCTTCTCGCCGAGTCGAGTTGCGTACACCGACAGGATCCGAGAGCCATCGATAACGGCGAGGTCGTTGCTCTGTCTGTCATCATGGCAAACATTGCCCCAATCGCCGTTTTGATGGCGTTCGAGAAAAGCGAATGGAGTTTCTCCACTCGACTCCAATGCTCGCAACGCGTTTGGAGTGGCGACAACGTGGCCAAGTTGTATCTTTTCAGTCTTCATCCTTTGGTGATTCTCCTTGCAGAAAAACGTGTTTCGGACTCTCGGGAGTACGGTTGCACTTGTCGTAGCTGCCGCGATATGGCGAAGAAACTGCGAAAGTGAACACTTCTGTTTGTTGGGCGGCGGACTGGCCGTCGCCACGGATTGATTTTGGGCCATCAGTTATTCCCCTGGTGAGTGCACAAAAAATGCCCAGCGTCACAAGACAAAGGGCTGTTCAAAAAATCATTCAAAATTGGGCCAGCGACTTGAACTCGCCTGTTTCTGGAAAAGACACAAGTAAGTCCCGCCAGCTATTTGTGACGCGTTCTTGCCATTAGTTTAGGCGTTCGCGACTCTCGTCACTTTCTCCCCCCGGACGATGGAGTGCTTGGCGAATTCGAGGCTCTTCGCCGTTTTGCGAAAGCGTTTTTCGAAAACATGCTTTTACCCATATCTTGACTAATTCCTTCAACTCTGATTTCCCTGAGTTCTTGTTGCTCAATTTAGTTCTCCAATAAAAAAGCCTCCGAGCAGGCATATGCCACTCGGAGGCGAAACAAAGGTTCAGTTTTGAAATCCGCTACTAATCCGTAGGGTGTCGAGTCGACTCAAAACCTGGGAGAGGTTTGAAATTGAATCGCGGATGCCGGATTCGCTTGAAATAATCCGCAGCCTGTTCGACCGTAGTAACCGAAAGCCAAGGATCGGTTTTCCCTTCGGCTGCCATTAGTCGATGTAACCTCATGGCGTTGCCAACCGCAGTCTTCGTCACTACGAGTTGAGTAGCGATGTCGCCGTGCTTCCGGTTCTGTGCAACCATGTTTGCAACATCTTCTCTAATCACCACTCGTTGTGGATTTGTTACGAGATCCACCAGGCACTCGATTTGCTGGATCGAGTGGTCACTTTCTTGGTGTCCATTGAGCAGATTCAACGGGCAGAGTCGAAAGGCAACTCGTGGCTGAATGTGACCGCCGTCGATCAAGCGATATGGCAGCACAAAGAACTCATCAATAATGTTGAGCATTCGTCGCGCAAACTCAGGACTCTCAACCGCCAGTTCGCAAAATACTTCGGCAGCGACGGCGCGAAGCTCTTCCAGCGAAGGCAAGGACGGTTGGCTCTGTTGAGTCTGTTGAACAGAGCTGATTTGGTCGCTTAGATCAGCGACCTTACGTTCACATACGCGCAAACGTTCTGCAACGGCATCACTCGATCCAAGACTTTCCAAACTATCAAGAAGGTGGCCAAGTTTTCGTTGTTCTGACTTCAACTCGCTATTCAATCGTACGAGTCGAGCGTCGTTGGTAACCAAAAGCTCATCACGTTGAGATTCGTACTCGGCCAGCCAAACCTCATCAAAATTCGGGAGGTTCTCGATAATCATTCGCGCCTGATTCGCCACCTCGCGGGCAACAACAGGCCCGGACACCGTCATACCGTTCCAACAGGAATGTTCTCGAGCACCACTGCACATTAGTCGCTCAGCTTTACCATGACCTCCGTACACATAAAGGCGACCGCATACTCCACAGCGAATATGCTGTCCCGGCCAGCGAGTTTGGCGTTTCGGAATCCCAGCGCGTGGATCATTTCGAACGGTTTCGGACCGCTTGTATTTCGCATTTTTCTTTTCCAGCTTGCGAATCACTCGGTCATAGCGTCCCGGTTCGATAAATGCCAAAGCCGGCACGTCGCGCTTCAGTTTTTCATCTTCTGGTGCGGGAATCGTCTTTTGCTTACCGGTTTGGTTCACTCGAATTGTTACACGGTCATTCCGCCGGCGCTCACCCTTCAAGATTTGATTGTGAGTGATCCGGCCAACCATGCTGCCATCCCACTTGCGTTGACGACAGTGGGGCCCGGTGGGAATGTTATTCGCATTCAGCCAATCTGCAACATCTTGGTAACCAAAGCCGCCCTCAAGCATTGAGAACCACCTTTCGTATACGTGTTCAGCATCCGGATCTTTTTGGACTTCGCTGTCATTGGCTTTGGCGTGGGGCTTTATGTACCCGTAAATAGGGCATTGAAAAACTCCGCCCTGCTGGAATCGGTTTCTAAGAGAGCGTCGAATCCGTTTTGATGTATCACGACAGAAGGACTCGTGTTTAAAGCTCGCGAAGAACGTCGACTGTTGCCAGCCATCTTGAGCAGTGTCGATGAAATCGTTGATCGCGATGACGCGAGTTTTCGAGTCTTCGGCGATTTCGCAGAAAATGTATGCGTGAATTCGACGACAGATTCTCCCGAGATCCTCTGCAACAACGATGTCGTATTCGCCGGATTCGACCATTTCACAAAGTTGCAGATACTCAGTACGCTCCAGAATTTGTCCGCTACCGCGACTTGCGATACATGTCACCTCAAACTCGGCGTCTTTCAATACGCACTTCAAGTGTTTCTTATACATGGCCTCCTGGTCGGATAGACTCAGTTCATCCTGATGATCTGTGGAGATCCTTCCAACTCCGATAATACGATAGAAACGGCCGTTTTTTGGACGGTCGTAATTGCGAAACGACATGTCGCTCTCCTTTCGGAGACCCAGCGAACGAGATGACACAGTGTGCCAATCAGCGTGACCAAAGATGACCATCACTGACTAACGTTGACCAAAGATGATCAACTCTAAGTTCTTGACCTGCCGAGGTTTGTTACCTTAAGATGTGAACTCGCAGTTACTTGCGAACAAACGAAAAAAGTGTCGTAAAAACCTTCCGTTAGCCGCCAGAGATAGTTGGTGAATCGCATCCACCAAGACCACGTCTTCACTGTTTCCGGCATTGCTGGGCGTCCACTCTTGCGCCTTTGTGGTGCGGTTGACGCTGACTTGCCCGCAAACGCTGGCCCGATCGTCGTGTACGCGCTTCTTGACAACCCTCGCGAATGGCATCGTTTTTTTCTGGATGTCGGTGCAGGATTCTGGGACGCCACGCCCGGCGATGAGATCGCTGACGAATTCGACGACGACGCCTACCGCATTGTTGACTACCTCGATTGCTCCACTGGCTATCACGTCCACTCTGCGTATGGCTTTGAACGATTACCCGATCTTCCAACACAGATTACGGTTGAATTATCCGGCGACACCAACATTTCCTTGCGTTGCCTGAACGACAACATTGATGGCGGCACTGAACTCTTGGTCGTTGCGCGTACTGGCGGCTAACACGGTTTCTTACGCAAAGTCCCTTCGGGATCACCTTCGCACTTTGGCAACG
>JBLHLE010000145.1:0-10128 GCA_047620805.1 Pirellulaceae bacterium | reverse complement strand
CATCCAGGACATTAGAGTCTTCGACCGCTCCTGTAATGCGCGCTAACTCGGCCTGTTCCAAATAAATTTCTTCATAGAGGAGATGGTGATCGGTCATGAAGTTAATCATTTCCGCGGAAGGGTCCACATTGAACTCCTTCTTGTATTCCTCAATTCGATTGGTGATGAAATATTTATTGAGCGCCTTTTCAAGTGGCATTTTTATCAACCCGACAACCTGAGTGGCCACGTAAAGCCCAATGATAAATCCGATGACCAGGCCAGCGACCGCGCGGAACAGCGAGACGCGGAGCTCCTCAAGATGGGAGCCGAAAGACATCTTCGTTTCTTCGAACAGATCATCATTAGGATAGTTAGACATTCGTGGCTCTCCCTGGTTAGGTGGGGCTCAATCGAGCTATCTGCGGCGTCGGAACGTGGATTTCGTTCGTGCCGCAAGTGGGGAGAATCGAAGGCACCCGGCTGGGTCCTTTTCTAGCCCGAAGCGTTAGCTCCCATGATAACATCGCCCCCAAGAGGTCGCAACTGAACCAGGGCCTGGCAACGTAACCCGATCACAGAGAAGCAATGCGAAACTGGCCATTTTCCCCGAGGTTAGCAAGTTTGCAGGCATTTCGCTGATCCAGCTAAAGCGATTGAGTCGATGATCTCATTGCACTTGCAAAGATTTGGAGATTGCGGGAACGTAGCAAATACTTTCGCTCGCCAGATAACCCCAATCTAGGGAATACGCGACGGATTGAGCGTTGCCGACACTACCAGAAGGGGTAAAAAATGAGTCGCTGGTATCCACTTCGCTTTCAGCCACTATTCCGCCGATACCTGTGGGGCGGTCGACGCTTGGAATCGGTCTTGAATAAGCCGATCGGAACGGGTGAAGATTACGCAGAAAGTTGGGAAATCGTCGATCATGGCGACGACCAAACAATCATTGCGGCTGGCGAATTCAAAGGAAAAACACTCGGCGAAATCGTTCGCGATCACGGCGAGCCGCTCTTCGGGAAACATCACCCCCAAAAACAATTCCCGTTGTTGTTCAAATTCCTCGATGCCAACCAGGACCTTTCAGTACAAGTGCACCCCAATGACGAGCAAGGGTCCAAGCAATCCCCTCCCGATCTCGGCAAAACCGAAGCGTGGGTGATCATGCATGCCGATCCAGGCAGTTGCGTTTATGCCGGTATGAAAGCAGGCGTCGATCGATCGACGCTGCAAAAACAAATCGACAACGGCACGACGGAAGCATGCCTACACCGATTCGAGCCGCTGACGGGCGATTGCATTTTCATCCCCGCTGGCACAGTTCACGCATTGGGCGCTGGCCTAGTCGTCGCAGAAATTCAACAATCGAGCGATACAACATTTCGACTCTTCGACTGGAATCGAGTTGGCGCCGACGGCAACCCGCGGCAGTTGCATATCGAAGAAGGCTTGAACGTCATCGATTACCAGCGGGGCCCGGTCAACGCCGTCCAGCCGCAACCGACGCCCGCAGACCACATTCAACGATTGGTCGAGTGCGACAAGTTTGTACTCGATCGATGGACTTTCGATGAAGCTCATTTGATTGGCGGAGAAAATCGATGCCACATCTTGGCAGTGCTCGAAGGGTCGGCAATGCTCGCAAACGATCCACTCGGTCGTCCGATCGAAAAGGGGCACACCGCCCTCATACCCGCCGCTGCGGGTTCGGTTGAGATCGTTGCCAACGCAAAGACGATCTTGCTGGATGCATACCTACCCGATGCGTAGCTAGTTGTTCGGGGTCACCCTCGGGTCATCCTCGGGTCACCCTCGGGTCACCCTCGGGTCACCCTCTCTGGGGCGCGCGGGGAGAGGTGCGCGGGGAGAGTAGAGACACAACTCACGAAAAAAGCCGCTTTCCAGTCGCGCCGCTTTCCAGTCGCGCGATTGGAGGCCGCTAGATTGCTTCGTTGCCACGTTCGCCGGTGCGAATCCGAACGCAATCGTCCATCGGTACGACAAAGATCTTGCCATCGCCAATAGCACCCGTGTCACCAGAGCGAGCGCCTTTAAGAATCGCTTGGATCGTTGGTGCCACAAACTGGTCGTTGACAGCTATCTGTAGTTGGATCTTGCGCAGTAGGTTCACGGAGATCTCGTGTCCGCGGTAGGACTGGGTTTGGCCTTTCTGACGGCCGAAGCCCTGGCAGTCCATGACGGTAAGTCGAAAGACCTCGACCTCGGTGAGTGCAGCTTTTACCGCTTCTAGTTTACTGGGCTGAATGATCGCGATGATTAGCTTCATAGGAATACGGAATTCAGATTCGGATTGCAGAAACGGATGTCGTTTAAGGTGTTAATGATAAACGCAATGTAGCGCCGCATCGAGACGTGTTGGCGGATTAGGTTTCGCAAAGTCAATCCGCGAAGAAATTGAGCCGAATGGGCTCGCCGGACTCGCAGCGGCTTAAACCACAAAAAAACGCGAACGGTTTTCAGGAAAACCGTCCGCGCAAAAAAGCGATGCCCCTACCTAAATAGATGAGGCGGACATCCATGAAGGTCAGTGGGGCACCCTTCTGGCCCAGGCAAGAGCCAAAAACTCAAAATGACCCGCCCGGTAGCAAATTACCAGGCGAGTCGTGGGACAATCTATCTAAGTAGCTTCGCCGACTGGCTTAACACCAAGAGAAGTAGCACCATAGCCATCGTTGACCAAATTTGGCGGATAAGCGTGCATGCCGTGCTCCGAGTAATCCAAACCGGTTTGCTCTTCTTCGGGGGAAACTCGTAACAAGCCGAAGACCTTCAAGACCGAGAACACACCGAACATCGTAACGAATGCCCAGCCGCACATCGCCAGCGTACCGATCAATTGGAAAGCAAAGATCTTGTCGGCTCCGAAGATGCCCGTAGCAAGACCACCCCAGACGCCACAAAGACCGTGCACGGGGAAAGCGCCGACCGGATCGTCGATTTTCAACTTGTCGAGAGCGATGATACCCATGACAACCAAAACACCAGCAACCGAACCGATGATGATCGCGGAAATGTTCGTAACACAATCACAGTTGGCAGTGATGCCAACTAGACCGGCCAAAGCACCGTTGAGGGCCATCGTGAGATCGGGCTTCTTGAATAATACCCAAGCAGTGATCATGGCGCAAATTGCACCAGCGGCAGGCGAAAGAGTTGTATTAACAGCGATCAACATGGTTGCTGAGATGTCGTCAGTAGAAGAGAACGCCAATTGGCTTCCTGGGTTAAATCCGTACCAACCAACCCACAGGATAAACACACCAAGGGCTGCAAACGTCAGGTTGTGACCAGGCATCGGCATCGCTTTGCCTTTGACAAAACGCCCGATCCGTGGACCGAGTACGATGGCGCCAGCCAAGCCGGCAAAACCACCCACAGCGTGAACGATGATGGAACCAGCAAAATCGTGGAAGCCTTGCAGATACTCACCAGCAGCCGCAGGATCCGGCCCACCTAATGTCATCAAGAAGCCACCGCCCCAGTGCCACATTCCGCTGACGGGGTAAATCAAACCAGTCAGAATCGCGCTGTAGATGAGGTAAGCACCAAATTTCATGCGACCAGCAACTGCGCCAGAGACGATAGTGGCTGCCGTTGCAGCGAAGGCAACTTGGAAGAGGAAGTCAACTTGTGGATGCAGCGTGCCAGCTGCAGCTGTACTCGCATCGAATTCACTGATACCTGAACCACCAAATCCGAAATAGCCACCTTCGAAGGCAGCACCTGGGTACATCAGTCCGAATCCGACCGCAAAGAACAGGAGGATGCCTACGGACAAGTCCATAACATTCTTAAACAAAATGTTAACGGTGTTTTTAGCCGAGTTAAGTCCTGCTTCAAGCATGGCAAAGCCCGCCTGCATGAAGAGGACGAGCACGGCACAGATTAACAACATAATGTTATCAATTGCGAATGCCAAAACATCGGTTGTAGAGGGCTCTGCCTTGACAGGAGTCTCTTCTTCTTCGGCTTCCGCTCCTGGAGTTGCTTCACTGGGAGTTGCTTCACTGGGAGTTGCTTCTTCAGCTGTGTCGGCCGGGGGAGCTTCATTCGTTTCTTCTTGAGCCATGACACTCATCGCCATGCCCAGCAGCAACATTATGCCGAATAGAGGGATCAAGTTTCTAAAGTTCAACCAATTCATTTCTGTATCGCCTTTGTGTTCTGAAGGGTTTGTGTCCGCCTTGGAGAGGCTTTCGTTTGTTCGATTTCAGTTTGAAGACTTTTACCTGTCATCTGGGCCCGGATGACCGACGCACCGCTTAAATGCATTTCGCATGCCAAAAGCAAATGCACATGATTTGATGCGGCTCCCATAAAAGGCGATAGACCGCGGCGATTACTAGACTTACGCCAATCAGAAAGAGGGCCCGAACTCGCTCAAAACGTGCTAGCAGGCAGTGCTGCTGCCTAATTGGGCAGCACGCTGCGTCGCGATGTTAGGCAGACCACAATGGAGGCCAAATGGCACACCAAAAGAGAACGAGAGCAGCCAATGAAGCGCGTCTCGAGGCAACGAAAAAATCCCCGAGCAGCAAAGCCACTCGGGGATTCAAATTTTCTCAAACCTTAAATTCGGATCGAATTAGAAGGTGAAGACGGCGTCACAACCGAAGATGGTATCGTTGACACCCATACCTGGATTCCACTGTTGGCGAATTTCAGGTCGAATCGTTACGTTCGGGTGAAGGAACCAGTTTAGGCCGCCCGTGACTTCGTAGCGGCTTTGACCGTCGCTCTTCCACCATTCAAATCGACCGCCGGCTCTCCAGCAATCGTTAATATCGTAGAAGAGGTATTGGTTGATTCCAACGTGATCGATACCGAGGTCGGTGTGGACCAAGTCAGATTGCAGGACATATTGAAGATCACAAGTAAGCTGCGTGTCGAGCACGATGCTGTGGCTGTAACCGTCTCCGTTCCGCCCTAGGTCACCAAAAGTGGTGATGTAAGTTAGCGAAGTGTCGTCATTGAGGCCGTAGCGGAAACCACCAAGGAAGTTGCTTCCGTTACCGAATTGATCGAAGCCAGTATCCCAACCGAGAGTCCAGCCTGCGTACAATTCCAAGCGATCGCTGTAGGAATAAGTTGCCAACACACCCGTGTGAGTGAATGGCTCGCTATTGTTCATCGTGAACGAGTGACTGTAGAAGAAGTTGCCCGGAGCACCAACGACTTCGTAGCCAGCGAGTGTAAAGAAGTGACCCGCTTTGACATTCAAATCGCCACGATCCGCTTCGACGTACAACTGAGGCAGAGCCCAGCCGTAGCTACCGTGATCGTAGCCGTTTTGGAAGTCCCAGTTTCCTGCGTTGTTTCCGAAGGCTTGCGTGTTTTGGGCATCAATACCGTACATCATGTCGGCGCGAAAACCCCAATCCCAACAACAATCGCCGCCGTCAGCAACTTTTTCGGCGAACAGCCACAATTGATGTGCGGCGATTTGGTCGGGTCGGTCGTTGAACAAACCCGTCGGTTCATCGTGGTAACCGAAGCTGGCCCAGCCGCCAACATTGATTCCACTGCAGGTTTCGTTGAACAACTTGTATTCACAGCCATCGGAACACATACAGGCTAGGCCGAGACCCAGACCTGAGGAGCAGCCGTTTTTGCAGCCACATGCGCTCGTTTGAGATCCACAGCTGGTGCACCCGTTACTGGTACACCCGTTATTGGCACACCCAGAGGTGCAACCAACGCCAGTCGACACCGGAGGTGCGGAATGGACTTGGCGGGCAGGTGGTTGGACAGGCAAATCGCTTGGCGATGGTTGCCCGTCGTCTTGATAATAATCGAACGTGGCCGAGTAGACCGACGTTGGCTGTACTAAGTCGTCGGCAACGACATGGCTGGCAAGCATCGCTGATGCGAGCGCAGCCGAAAGGGCCAACTTGGGAAGTTTCATTTCGACACTCCACAATCCTAAAGCAGTTTTGGTGGGATGAGCACGGAGTGCTCATTACGGTAGCGGCGGGCAAGGTGTCCGGTTTTATTTGGACGGTGGTTCAGAGCATGGCAATTACTTCACGAACCACGTGGATGGTTTCCAAAGATGCTATCGTCAACCAAAGAGCAGAGAGTTAATCTCAAAAGAGAGGCAATTTGGGAAGAAGAGGGACAAAGCGATCAAATATGGGAAAGCTTAACGGCTAGCCAAGTCTTGTGTCCTCTTTTCGGTGATTTCGATCGCTTTAAGCAGTCCCCGGGCCTTGTTGAGTGTCTCCTGATATTCCATGGTTGGCTGGCTGTCGGCGACAATGCCCGCCCCTGCCTGGATATACGCGGTATTTCCTGTGACTACTAGAGTTCGCAGAGCGATGCAGGTGTCCATATTTCCACCGTAATCGAAATAGCCGACCGCACCGGCATAAGGGCCGCGACGATGAGGCTCTAGTTCATCGATAATCTCCATCGCGCGGACTTTCGGCGCTCCAGAAACCGTGCCCGCAGGAAGACAAGCTTTTAATGCGTCGAACGAGTCTTTACCATCCTGCAATTCACCGGTGACGTTCGACGTAATGTGCATGACGTGGCTGTAACGTTCGATCACCATCATGTCGGAGAGCTTTACGGACCCATACTGCGCGACTCGTCCGACATCGTTGCGGCCGAGGTCGACCAGCATGACGTGTTCGGCGCGTTCTTTGGGATCCGCCAAGAGTTCTTCGGCCAGCCGCTGGTCTTCGGCATCGTCTTCGCCGCGTTTACGGGTCCCCGCCAGCGGTCGCACGGTCAGCGTTCCATCGTACACTCGGCACATAATTTCGGGCGAACTTCCCACCAGAGTCGACTCTGGTGTCCGCAAGAAGAACATGAACGGACTGGGGTTAACCACTCGCAAAGTACGGTATATTTCGAACGGATCGGACTGAATGTCTAATTCCAATCGCTGACTGATGACGACCTGGAAAATGTCGCCCGCCCGGATGTACTCAACGCACTTCTCGACGGCTGCTTCAAAATCTTCTTGTTTAAAATTCGATTTGTATGGGATGGAGGTATCGCCGGCTGTCGAGATATCAGCGGGCAGCATGCTCGTGTCGGGCGCAGAAAGCTGATCCACCAGGCGATCGACGCGCTGTTGAGCTTCTTGGTAAGCGGCCTCGGTATTTTCTGCGAATCGATCGATTCGCGCCATCGCAATGACGAACATCGTTTTACTGACGTTATCAAATACCATCATGTGGTCGTAAAGTCCAAAAGAGAGGTCCGGCAGATCGCGATCGTCCTGGGGCGCGTTTGGCAGGTTTTCGGTATATCGCACGACATCGTATCCCGCGTACCCGATGGCTCCACCGATAAAGGGAGGGAGCTCCTCGGGGTGAGCTGCCTGAAAGCCCTGCAGCAGACTCCGCATCTCTTCCAGTGGATCCTCGGTCGTATAACTTCGCTTGGACGTTTTCCCGCTGGCGTCTTGCTCTTCGATATTGACCTCGTTGCCGTGAACTCGAAACTGCAGAAATGGATCGGCGGCAAGGAAACTGTAGCGGCCTACCTTTTCCCCTCCGATAACACTTTCAAACAGACAGGCGGTTTTTCCCGAGTCGATTTTATCAAAGGCGGTAACTGGAGTCAGACTGTCACTGAACATTCGTCGCCAAACCGGGACCAGCTGGTGGTCGGCGGCCAATTCACGAAATGTCTCGTAGTTAGGGAAATGAGCCATGAGCTTGTGGCTTTCGAGATATTAAGTTGCAGTAGGTGTAGACATTGGAGGTTGGCAATGTGGGAAAAGCCTGACAAATCCCAATTCAACGCTGCCCAATTCAAGGCTGGTGCTGGCTAAGCTTATCAATCCGAGGAAAGTCCGACAACGGCGCTGGCGAACGGAGCGGAGTCGTGTCATAGTTGATGAAGGACGGCCAACCTTGACACACATTGGCCGATCGCTAGAATCCTAACAACTGTTTAACTCTTGCGGCAAAACAAGTTAAAGACAATTACCAGCGTCCGTGGATACACCGAACCAATAAGCGGGCACAACTTTCTGACGGTCAACTTTTTCAAAACGCCCACGAAACGCTTTTCTGTTCTAGACTGCGACTGTCCTCGAAAATTTTTCAGCAGTAGCGTCAGAGAACGATGAGCTAACATTTGTCGAAGCGACCCAAATCTGCCATGAAGTGTCAAAACTGCGAAAAGCCGGCAACCTTCCATATCACCGAATTGACCGGGGTATCTCCTCAGGAGGTGCACCTCTGCGAAGACCACGCTCGCGTTTATTTGACGCACGCGGATCAAGGTGAACCGCCCCCCTCTTTGGCTGGGGCCATCGCACACCAAATGAAAGTCGGGCAAACCGCCGAGGAACTCGCGAGATTGGACCAAGTCGTCTGTCCAATCTGTGGAATCACCTTCTACGAGTTTCGTCATCAAGGCCGATTGGGGTGCCCGCACGACTACACCTGCTTCGAAGACGAACTCGAACCGTTGATCGTAAATATCCATGGTGAAACAACTCATACCGGCAAGCGGCCGAAACGAGTTGCGGCGAGCGTCGACCGACAGACGGAGTTAATCCGTATGCGACGCGAAATGAAAGAAGCCATTGACCGCGAAGACTATGAAACCGCATCGGTGTTGCGCGATCAAATTCGGAGCATCGAACAAGAAAGTAACGAATCGTGAAACTCGAAGAACTGGCTGAAAAATGTGGTGAGTGGCTTCGGGGCAGCGGTCCCGAGTCCGACATCGTTGTCAGCAGTCGCATTCGGTTAGCCCGAAATCTCTCCGATTTCCCGTTCATCCGCAAATGCACTTTGCACGACAAAACCGCCATCGCTGATTTGCTACAAAAACGAATTGCTGAAGTCGACGAATGGGAAAACCTAACGTTCGTCGACGTCGATGAACTCGACGATGTCGATCGCCAGTTTCTCGTCGAACGCCAACTGATAAGTCGCGAACATGCCGATGGCGAGGGAGCTCGCGGAGTTGCCATCGATGCGAATGAGAAATTTAGCTTGATGATCAACGAAGAGGATCACCTGCGAATTCAAGTAATGAACAGCGGTCTGTCCTTGCAAAACGTTTGGGAACAAATCAATCACATCGACGACCTCGTCGAAGCAAAAGTCAACTACGCATTCCACCCAAAAATGGGCTACCTGACAGCCTGTCCAACCAACGTCGGTACCGGAATGCGAGTCAGTGTGATGCTGCACCTCCCAGCCCTGGTCCTGACCCAGCAAATCGAAAAAGTCTTTCGCAGCCTGCAAAAGATCAGTCTCGCCGTTCGAGGGCTCTACGGCGAAGGCTCTCAGGCAATGGGGGACTTCTACCAAATCAGCAACCAAGTCACCCTCGGTCGCACCGAACAGGAATTAATTGAAAAAGTAGGCGACGTCGTCCCCGTCATCATCGACTACGAAAGACAAGCTCGCGAATTCCTGATCCGCGAAAGCCAAAAAGATCTGCACGATCAAGTCAGTCGCGCTTATGGCATCCTGTGCAATGCACAGACTATCAGCAGCGAAGAAACGATGCACCTGCTATCCAGTGTTAGAATGGGCGTCAACTTAGGCTTGATCCAAAACCTCGAAATCCCCACCGTAAACAAGCTGTTCATTCATACACAACCGGCTCATCTGCAAAAGCTCCGCGGTGAGGAACTCGATACCGCCAAGCGAAATATCGAACGCGCCCTCTACCTGAAACGGCATCTTAACGGCGACGACACTACGCTGAATTAGCAAATGTCGTTTCTGTAACTTAGCTAGTGTTTCCGGAACGTCGCTAGTTATTGGCCAACACTATTGGCCAACACTATTGGCCAACACTTTTGGACAACACTATTGGCCAACACTTTTGGCCGGCGCAGCAGGCAAATCACTCGGCACCCATTTTTGCGCGCAAGAGCGGAATGATTTCTCGGGGAATAAACCTCGCCAACTTTTCGTCGTCGGCCAGAGGCGTAATCTGCTTGATTAACGTACTTGAAACGTGCGCGAACTCTTCGTCCGCCATCAGAAAGACGGTCTCGATATCGGGATCGAGTTTGCGGTTGGCCATCATCATCGTGAATTCGCCAGCGATGTCGGTCAGCGGCCGAACACCGCGAATCATCACCCGCGTCCCGCACTGTCGAACGAAGTCGACGGCGAGCCCCGAAAATGATCGTACTTC
>JBLHLE010000144.1:0-10182 GCA_047620805.1 Pirellulaceae bacterium | reverse complement strand
CAGTCGCCCGGTTCAAGAGTAACTGCCGGGAACTGCCATTTGTCCGGGACCTCGACCTCGTCGGTAAGAGACCATCCATTGAGGTCCACGCCTTCAGCCGAGGGATTGTGAATCTCGATCCAATCCGAATGGTCGCCATCGCTATCGACAATACCGGCGACGTTCTCCGCCACGATTTCGCTGATAATCACTGCCAACAAATTCCTGGGCTCAAGTTTTTCTATGCTGTACAGCCTTTTACGGGCCGCAAGTCGTGCAGCAGTGCGTTTCGCTCGAATCATTTATCTTTACTCCCAACTCCATGGTTAATCGTTAGGTCGGCTATTGGTGAAGTGCTTTGCCAAGCGCGAACAAGATTCGCGGTTTCGCCAACGATTGATTGGCGGTGTAAATTCCAAATTCGTGCAGTTTTGTCTTGCCCGCCACTGATAGCGAAACTTCCGTCGCTGGCGATCGCAATTGAGTTGACTTCGCCACGATGCCCAACGAAGCGGTCGATCACTTCAAGATTTTCGACTTCCCATCGCAGCATCTTGCCATCGTGCCCCGCTGTTAGTGCCGTCGCGCCGTCGGGCGAAATCGCGATACCTTCAATAGGTCTACGATGACCGCGAGACTCATTTACTAGAATCCCAGACCGGGCGTTCCAAATACGTAAATGCCCCTCCTTGTCTCCGGTGAAAATCTGCGAACCGGAGGGAGCGTAGGCAATGCTGCAGACCACACGGTCATGACGGATTTGTAAAAGTTGCTTCCCGTCCGAGATCCTCCAAATACGGCATTCGCGACCAGCACCAGCGGCAAGGCTTTCGCCAGCGGGCGAAAACGCAACTTTCGTAGCCCAATCGCCAGCCGGTAAGCTAAGGTGTTCGCGGCCTGTCAGTAAATTCCAGACGCCAACCGTCTCGTCTTCACATGCAGATGCCGCCCACTTCCCATCCGCAGAAATCGCGACGGATTCGACATTTCCGGAGTGGCCCTGCAAAACAGATAAGCATTCCCCAGTAGCAGTGTCCCATATTCGAACAGTGTGATCGTAACTACCGCTGACCACGCGATTCCCGTCGGGCGAAAATGCGACGCAAATCACATTGCCTTGATGACCGCGAAAACGACGGACCAGTTTACTGGTCGAGACATCCCACATCGCAAGAGAAGAGTTCGTACCGCGGGAAGTCAAAGCCCACTTGTTGTCCGGCGAAAGATCCACACCCCGAACCGTCCAATCGTGATTGGGAATGACCAGCGAGTCCCGTCTTGGACTTGTCGAATCCAAGTGGATCGCACCGTCCGACGCCAAGCTCGCCAAAAGAGAACCGTCAGTCGAAACGGTCAAATCACGCACTCCCGAGCTACGATCGACGTACCGCAGCACTTGTGCCCCAGTCTCGAGATTCCAGATACCAATCTCGTCTCGCCCGTCAACTAACGCGGCAAGTTTTCCGTCGCGGAAGAATGTCGCGTTCTTCAACGCGAGGTGATTGTTCAACCTTGTTTGACGAGTCAAGTTGCCACTACTGTCGTAGCAGCGAATTTGGCCTGAACTCAATACAGTCAATCGACCCGCCGCGCCGGCAAAGAAGAATTCGCCACCGTTACTTTCAAGCTCGTGCGAAACCTGTAGCGAATCTCCCGTGATCTTCAACACAATTAAACGACCCATGTGACCACGCTCGGGTGAAGCACGTTGCTGCAGCACCAAGCCGCCGTGATCAGCTGAGAACGAAATATGATCTAGCTCAGTGTTCGGCGTCGAGGCGTAGGTCGCGGGCAACCACCGTCGTGTTGTCACGTCGCCGATCTGGACGTCGCTGTTGTCCGTCAAGACGGCGAGTTGTCGACCATTCGCAGAAATCGCTAGACGCGAAATTGCCAGCCTATTCGCAGTTGGGAGACTACCGAGAATCGCCCCGGATAACGCGTGAAACTCAACGACTCCATTTCTACAAGCAACCACCAATACGTCTCCAGTGGAGGAGTCTGCAGTGGAGGAGAACTCGATATCGCTGATGTTACTATCCGGCATGAATTGACTGAACTGCTGTCCGGTTTTGAGGTCGTGCAGCACAACCGTTGGTTGCTCTCCATTATAGGCTGCCGCGAGATAGGTTTGATTTGGCGAGATGGCAATGTCCACGGGATCGCTCGCGTGGATCGCGCTGGCGTGACTGGCAATTGATGCCAATCGAGCTCCGACAGGAACGGTCAGACTATGAGGTATCAGCGTTACGATCTTGCGGCCCCCATTCTGGAATAATTGCACGCGAGCGAATTCATTTGTTGCGAAAACTCCCGTTCCGTCAACGGAAAACTTCGCCGCCATGACTGGAGACTGGCTGGGGCGAAATTCCGAGTTAAGCGTTTGACTCGCAACGTCCCAGACTTTGACTCGTCCATCCGCAAAGGAAGCTAAAAGACGGTCGCTGGCGGGGCAAAAGTCGATTGAAAGAGGTGAGACCTGATTCTTGAAATTGGCTTCTTCGTGCCCAGTTGTGGCATTCCAAACGCGTACACTTCGACCAACTCCCAATGTTGCAATGGTGTTTCCATCGTTTGAAAACGCAATATCTAGCAATGGATTATCTTGGGGCGGTAGCGAAAACCGCTGAGTTCCGGTCGCAACATTCCAGACCACAGCGCGGCCACTCGGTTCACTTGATCGCTCGGAGCCTGCCGAGGCGGAAGGGTTAATATCTCCCCCGCAGGCAGCCAGCCACTTTCCATCGGGCGAAAAGGCAAGCTTTGTCAACGAATAGGGTTCGGTGCCAAACTTACGTATTTCACTGCCGTCCAACGGAGACCAGATTCTTAACTCGCCAGCTTCGGAGGCCGTTGCCAGATCGCCATTGGGAGAAAACGCAAGCCGGACAACTTTCTTACCCGTTGCGAATCGGGACTGTAGCTTAAATGTTTCCGTCGACCGAACCGAAACAACATGCTCGTCACCCCATGTCGACGACGCGAAGTACTTATTGTCTGACGAAACTGCGACTGCAGCCACGCCCCATTTTTCATCCGTATAAAACACCTCTCGCCGTTGTTCCACGTCCCAGACGCGTACTCGTCCAGGCGTCGCCCAATTTCCGCGACCAACAATTAAAAACCGTCCGTTCGGAGAAACCGCCATGCAACGAACCGCTTGCTCGTGCGGTTCGCTCCTAGTCGCCTCGTTCTCGATTGCAGATAGATCTGCTGGAGCGACGATATTGTTGTGATCAAGCTGGCCTGTTTGAGTCAAATCCGGCGTCGTGTCCAAGCCTGCCAGCGGACGCGCAGCGGATTGGGGGACGGGGAGAATCACCAGTAAAGCCAGGCCAATCACGGCTACGATCGTTCCAACAGTCTTGGATAACCGATTCGGGCCAGCACCTCTCATGATCGTCGCTAATCGCGTTTGCATATCCAGAAACTAGGCAACTTGACTGCAAAAATGGTGGTCGCGACGGAGCAGCCTCCGAAAGAAAATCGAGTGTGGACATGAGCGCTCGAGCGTAGACACCTGGCTTCTCTTCGAGATACGAAATAACCCAGGCGTCACAGCACTGTTCTTCGACGCTGCGAATTTCTGATCTCACAAACCAAACGATTGGATTCCACCAATAGAGGATCGCCGTCAGCGTTTCCAAAAGACGAACCCAATGATCTCCGCGAACATAGTGCGCCAATTCGTGTAGTAGCAACGCCTTTCGCGACGACACGTTTAGTCGCGAGGCCAGTTCAAGCGGGAAGACTATCGTGGCTCGACGACCAATTCCCCACAGCAAAGGTGAGACTGTCCCAGGCACGAGAATTAGTTTTGGCGGTGCCGACAAACCAATCCGCTCCGCAAGCTCGTCGAGTTCGCCCTGCAGCCCAGGAGGTGCGACCAATCCGCCTCCTAGAAATTGCCGAAATCGGACGACTCGAATCCATAAATTCAATGCCACGCAAGCCCCGCCAATCATCCAGATGGAAAGGAACGAAATTGCCAAATCGTTCAGTGAAAACGGTACGAAATAGCCCCTTATGGTACTTTTCTGGGGAGCACTTTGTGTCGATGTAGTGACCAGCAACGGATGATAATTCCCCTGCACTGGCAACGGTTGTGGAACGGAACTGGGCACATTTAAAACGGGAGTCGGATCAGTTTGAATTGTTGAATCGCCCAATCCAAGCTCGGAACGCGCCGGTGGCAATGACGCTTCGATCGTTTCACTCGATTCGATACTGTCGGCCAGGGTAACCGCGGGAATCCACGAAGATACAGGGACAGAAATAAAGGGAGGTGTGACTAGCTTGAGGAGTACTAACACCCATAAACAGTGGAGCAACGGAGCGTTTCGCGTAACTTTCGAAAGGCAATAGACAACGCCTGCCAAGCAGGTGGCGATTATCAAATTACTTATCAAGATGGACCAAAAAAGAGCCATTGCGTTACTCCGTGTAAACTTGATGTGATTGCCCAGTCGTCACGTTCCGTCCCTCTCGCTCATTCCTCTTGTTGCTCGATATTGTCAATCAACGCATGCAACATCTTTCGCTGTGCCTGCGTCAGTGCGTGGTGCTGAGCGGCGTGAGTCAGAAGCGGCGTGATGGACCCCTCACACAATGTTTCAGCTACCTCGCGCAACCGCTTGTCAACTAAATCGCCGCGCTGAATCAAGGCACTGAATCTATGCACCATGTCCGTGCGGTCCCGAGAAATACACTTTTTCAACTCCAGCCGTTCAAGCAATTTCTTGACCGTCGAATACTGAGTATCTTCACCTTCATAGAGTAGGTCCGTGAGTTCGCGGATCGTCAGCGAACCATGCACCCATAGCTCCCGAAGAACTGCCAATTCGGCCGTAGTGACATCTTGCGGTTGTCTTGCCATAACGTTTTCACTCCGTTGTCGCAAAGGTAGGACACATTGTCCTAGGCCATCGTAGGACAGACTGTCTTACCTGTCAAGCTTTTAAATAACCACGCAAAACTCAGGGAAATTCGGTGTTCGCGAGACGCGAGAATCCGCCAAAGAGGCGGAGAGGAAGAGATGCGAAGATGGGGACTTACCCGGCTTACCCTGGCGTGTCCAGTTGAAATCGAACTTCGACGTATTGGCTACTGCGGAGCAACGTACACGAATCCGTCAACGACTTTCGCTTCCAACTTTCGCATGTCCTCGAAGCGAACATCGCTTCCCAGGCACTGACCAAATAGATCAAACCTCACATTCCAGCACATCGATTCATAGACGCTCGTGGTTGCATTGAACTCAACAGGAATTTTGAGTATCGATTGATGCGTTGCGGCGAGCACCGTCACGGTGTCGGTTTCAGGTAAGCGGCGGACATAGACAAAATCAACGAAACGAGCCGAATCCCGCGTCCAAGCGTCCGTGCGAGAAACGCAATGTCGAATTCGAATTGGAATTCCGTCAGCGGGAAGAGAAGACAATGGTGCCAAACGATCCCAATTTAGATTGATTTCGCCGCGCAATGGACTGAGGAAAACGATGACACCCGCGCAAACAGGAATGGCAAACAGCCCGAACAAAATGGTAACGGCTGCCGTTTTCTTGATGAACTGACGATCCGGTTTGAGCATTGGCGATACCTGGCTGTCTGGCTTCAAGCCGCCTCCTGTCTTCATAGGTTTCCCCTCTCAGTAATTCCGCTTAGCCGAGCCATGTAAGTGTAACATCAGTCACTTTGCCGTCCACAACTAGCGCAAAAACCTGCTACGATTTTACTTGAGTTTCTCCGCCGCGAGCTTGCCGAGCTGAATGGCAATCGACTCGAGGCTCTTTGGCCACCGATCGAACTCGATGTCGAGGCTGCCTTTGATCTGTGGTGCTGTGAGTCCTTCTACTAGCGAAGTTGTCGGCTGTGCGTAGAGGAATGAAACATTATCCTGCCCGTAAGTTTCGGCAAGACTGGCCGCGTAGACTTCGAGTGATGGTGAATACGTCGACAGGTCCTCGCCGATGTTGTCTTTGCTTGGAATCCAAGTGACACCGTGAACGTCGAACGGCGTTAGCGGACTGATACAGAAGCTGTAAGTATGCGGCGGAGTCTCCGTGCGGCTGGCCCATTGATTGTAAAAGGGCATGGGAAAGGCCGGCGCCTGTTCTGCCAGTTCCGTTGGCATCTCCTCCCCCGACTCTAGTACAGCTGACACCTTAACTGAGCATGTTTTAACTGAGCATGTTTTAACTGAGCATGTTTTAACTGAGCATGTTTTAACTGAGCATGTTTTAACTGAGCATGTTTTAACTGAGCATGTTTTAACTGAGCACGTCGCGGACGATTCTTGCCGGTTCGACGCCGGTCAAACGCATGTCCAATCCTTGAACCTCGTAGGACAAGCGGCGATGGTCGATACCCAACAGATTCAGAATCGTGGCGTGCAAGTCGCGGACGTGAACGACGTTCTCAATAACATGATACCCGAATTCGTCTGTCGCCCCGTACGTTACCCCGCGTTTAACGCCACCGCCAGCCATCCACATTGTGAAGCCCTGGGGATGGTGGTCGCGGCCGTAGGTCTTCCCGGCTACTTGAGCGACGGGCGTCCGTCCAAATTCACCGCCCCACACAACGAGTGTATCCTCCAGTAGCCCGCGTTGCCGCAAGTCCTTCAACAGCGCAGCGATTGGCCGATCGGCCGCGTTACACTGTCGCTTGTGCTCCCTTTCAATGTCTGTGTGGGAGTCCCAACCGCGGTCGTACAACTGCACGAATCGCACTCCCTTTTCAACCAGTCGCCGCGCGAGCAGACAATTGTTCGCAAACGAAGGCGTGCTGGGATCTGCGCCGTACAGCTCCAGTGCTGACTTCGATTCGGTCTTCAAATCCGTCAACGTCGGAACGCTGGATTGCATCCGGAAAGCCATTTCATAGGAAGCGACGCGACTGAGTATCTCCGGATCCTTGAGGACGTCGTGCTGCCGTCCGTTCATCCAGCGTAACAAGTCCAGTTGTCGGCGACGCTGTGCAGTGGTCACTCCTGCAGGGTTATCGAGATGTAATACGGGTTCGGCGCCTTTAAGAAAAGGGACGCCTTGATGTTTCGAGTCCAGAAATCCGTTTCCCCAAAAACTCTGCAGCAAAGGTTGTCCGTCATCGGACCCCGAAGTGAGCACGATGTACGCCGGCAGATCCGTGTTCTCGGAACCTAGTCCGTATGAAAGCCACGCTCCCATCGTTGGTCGACCGAACAACTGAGTGCCGCAGTTGAGCACGTTGACGGCGGGGTCGTGTACGTTGGTATCCGTCTTCATCGATCGGATCATGGCCAACTCGTCGGCCACGGTCGCCAAGTGCGGCATCAACTCGGAGATCACTATGCCCGACTCACCTCGCGGCGCGAACTTGTAGGGCGCCCCCTTAAGACTCGGAGCGCCGCGGATCAACGCGAACTGTTGATGATCTTTGAGTAACTCGAGCGGAATTTCTTTGCCATCCAACTCGTTGAGCTTCGGTTTCGGATCGAACAAATCGACATGCGAGGGACCGCCAGCCATAAACAGGAAAATCACCCGTTTGGCTCGCGGCGTAACGTGAAATCGGTCCAGCGTTCCACCGGTCGGCTGCGGATCCGCCGCACCGGCAATACCGTCGGACTGTAGCAGTGATGACATCGCCAACGAACCAAGACCCAGCGCGGATTGCTGTAAAAATAGCCTTCGCGAGGCGGCCTTGATGATTTCCAGTTCTGATTTTGGATGGGTCATGGTCGTGTAATCGCTTCATCGAGATTGAGTAACACACTGCTGGCCAGTGTCCAAACGGCGCGATCGACAGAGCCGAGAGATGTCTTTGCGCCAGCCAGTTTTTCGGTTGCGACCGAGTCGGTATTGAGCTCATTGCGTTCGCGAGTAATGAACGCCAGAAACCGGGTTCGTTCGTCGTCCCGCGGCCCACGGCCAAGCACGAGGCGAAACCCCCGTTCCAACCGCGCTTCGTCGTCGCCGTCAACCTCGCGAATAAGACGCGTCGCCAATGCACCGGCCGCCTCGTGGAAAATGGGATCGTTCAAAAGCACCAACGCCTGAGTCGCAACATTGGAAATGTTTCGTCTCACGACACAGGTCTCGCGGGATGGACCGTTTAATAATTCCAGCGAAGGGTGCAACGCCATCCGCCGCCAATAGGTGTACATCGTCCGTCGATGGCGATCATCCCCCTTGCTGTCATTCCAGGTACCGGGCAGTGCGTACTGTTGCCAATAGTCTTTTGGCTGACTCGGGAAGACTGGCGGGCCGCCGACCTTCCCGACCAACAACCCACTTATTGCCAACGCCTGATCGCGGATCTGCTCGGCAGGTAAACGCAGGCGAGGCATGCGGGCCAGCAGCAGATTCTGCGGATCGCGTTTCTGTAGCTCGGCAGTGATGACAGCGGATTGCTGGTAAGTTGCGGACGTGACGATCAGTCGATGCATCCGCTTCATATCCCAACCGCTGGCAACGAACTCATCGGCCAGCCAATCAAGTAAATCTGGATGCGTCGGTACGGCTCCCTGGGCGCCAAAGTCATCCGCTGTCGGCACTAAGGCGAGTCCGAAATAACTTTGCCAAAATCGATTGGCGATGACGCGGGCGACCAGAGGATTCTTTCCGTTCACAAGCCAACGTGCGAAGTCCAGCCGGTTTCGCGGCTGCTCGCTATCGACGACTGCGAACAATGCCGGCACCGCAGGCAACATTTGTTCGCCTCGATTGAGGAAGCTGCCTCTCACATGAATGAATGTCTCCCGCGGTTTGGCGAGCTCGCGCATGACAGGAACCTCGGACACAGTGACCGAATTGGCTGCAATTCTTTCGTCAATTTTTTGGAGAGCGGCCTGCAAACTAGCCACTTGAGCGCCCGCCTTGCCCACATCAATCTGATCGCTAAGCGCCGCGGCATAGAGTCGCACGTTACTCAATTCGCCCTCGAATCGATAGGCGTTTGCCTCAGGCGTACCACTGTAGCCTGCACCGATGGCTAATCGACGATCCGACTGAGCAATAGAATTCGGCACCTTGCCGATCAGCCGAGCGGCCTTGTCCTCAACGCCGTCGACAAAAAGACGCAGCGACTTGCCCGCGTCGAATACGACAGCGACGTCGTGCTTGTGCCCATCGCTGACCTTAAAGCTGCCGTGAATCTCGGCTCCGTCGTAAGGATCGGTCCGCGACGAAACCCAGCAGAACAGATGACCTGGCAGGCCCTTCTTGTCCGCCTCGCCGCCGATCCCAAACAGGTAGCTCCGCTGCTTGCCGCGCCAGTCGTATTTTGAAACGATGTCGGCCACTGTTTGCGTCGTACGAATCTGGGCGGTTATGGTGAGGTCGCCGGCGACACTGAATTTTGCCGCGTCCGCAATAACCGCTGGACCTTCCCACTTGCCCAGCAGACTTTCGTCATCAATCGCCGGAGGAACCGGCAAGGCTTTTCGGGCAACCGCGAGTTTCGCCTCTATCCGCTTCCGCTCGGCCGCGATTGTTGGGTCCGCTGGCGAAGCTTGCTTGTAATTCATCGTCGGTCCACCCTGGCCAAAACCAGTTCCGCTGTGCTCGATGTTATTAAAGATCGCAAACAAAGAATAATAGTCTCGCTGAGTGATAGGATCGAACTTGTGGTCGTGGCATTCGGCGCAGTCCATCGTCAGACCCAGCCAGACACGACCCGTTGTATTCACTCGGTCGACAACGCCCTTAATCCGGTATTCCTCTGGCGGGTAAGTGTTACCCTTTGCCTGCGGCGCGTTGCGATGAAATGCCGTCGCCAGACGCTGTTGATCTGTCGCATTGGGAAGCATGTCTCCAGCCAGTTGCTCGACCGTGAATTGATCGAAGGGCATGTTGCGATCGATCGCGCGAATGACCCAGTCCCGGTACGGCCAAATCTGACGCGTCGCGTCGTCTGCAAAACCGCGCGAATCGGCATACCGCGCTAGATCCAGCCAGTCCTGTGCTCGCCGCTCAGCGTAGGCCGTTGTCTTCATCAGCCGATCGACTAGGCGTTCATATGCCCCGCGTCGCCTGTCGAGATGAAACCTATCGATCTCGTCGAGTGTGGGAGGCAATCCAGTCAGGTCCAGGGTCACACGGCGGATGAGGGTTTCGCGATTGACTTCGGGGGACGGCAACAGTCCGTTACGTTCCATCTGCGCCAGGACAAAATAGTCGATGGGGTTCTGAGGCCAGATCGTTTGTTTGACTGCGGGAATTGT
>JBLHLE010000143.1:0-10193 GCA_047620805.1 Pirellulaceae bacterium | reverse complement strand
GCTCTGGAGTGATATTGCTAGTCGCCGCACCTGCTCGAAATTCGCCCGCGGCAAAAGACACTGGAACCGCTGCAACCATAACAGACAAAAAAATGAGGGCTCGCATATCCATCTCCCAATTCAAATACGTTTAACACCAACGAACAACGTATCATTGGCGATTTGCTGACGCCATTCAAGCTTGCGACGGTTTTTCTACCGATTTCTAGCGCCAACGGCGTGTGAGATAGACAGTCAGAGATGAACATGGCCGAGGTAAAATATTGGGAAGAGTGCTGAAGTCTTCGACTCTCTTTGATACCATACTAGGAAACCGACCATACTTTGGAGCAACAACATGAATGAATCACTCGACATATTCTCCCCCACGCGGCGAAATTGGTTAAAAGCGAGTGCCGCATCACTGAGCACTCTACTGCTTTCCCGTGCACAGCTGGACGCGAAGGAAGGAACAGCTCCGGCGTCGATGCTCGTCCATTCCGATTCGCCTCCAAATTCCGAGACGGTTCTGAACGAACTGGTCGAATCCTGGATAACTCCTAACGAGAAATTCTACGTTCGCAGCCACGCTCCAACTCCCGTACTAAAATCGGAAGAGTTCGAGTTGTCTGTTGAGGGCTTGGTCCACAAACCGTTCAAGTTACGCCTCAGCGAACTTCAGCAGCGCTTCAAACAACACAACGTCTTCGCCACGCTCACCTGTGCCGGGAACCGACGCTCAGAGCACAGCCTCGTTGAACCTGTCAAAGGAGTTCCATGGCAGGCAGGTGCTATTGGCAACGCAGAATGGACGGGCGCGTTGCTTGGCGACCTGCTGAGACGTGCCGAATTAAAGAGCGGTGCGAAGCACGTCTGGTTCGAGGGTGTCGATCAGATCCAACGGTCCACCGCAGTTATTCCTTTTGGCGCTTCAATACCGATCGCGAATTCACTGCAACACAGTAAAGCAATGCCCGGCGCTCTCGTCGCCTTTGGAATGAATGGACAACCGCTTCCTCGCGACCACGGATTCCCCTTCCGTACATTGATACCGGGAATGGTCGGAGCTCGGAGTGTGAAGTGGCTTGGCAAAATTATCGTCAGCGATCAGCCGTCCACAAACCACTACGTTGCGACCGCCTATAAACTAGTTAAGAAAGGTACTCCGGAAGAGTGGCGATCGACGTCGCCGATCTATAACTTTGTTTGCAATTCCGTGACCTGTCTGCCGACACCCGACTCGAAGCTTCAATCGCCGACAATTCAAGCCAATGGCTATGCGTTGGCCGACGGCATCGAGGGAAAAACAGTAGCCAAGGTCGAAGTATCCAGCGATGGTGGAAAGAAATGGCAGCTCGCGAAGTTCACGTCGCCTGCCAAACCCTATTGTTGGCGATTGTGGGCGGCCGCTGTCAGCGTCGATGCCACGACGACGGCGCTGCTGGTTCGCACCACAGATTCCGCCGGCAAAACTCAGCCCATGAAAGTCGACTGGAACCTAAAAGGATACATGTTCAACGCATGGCACAAAACGCCGATCAAAGTGAACTAGCGGAAGACCCCGTTGCGGAAGACCCCGTTGCGGAAGACCCCGTTGCGGAAGACCCCGTTGCGGAAGTTGCCCTTGCAAGACACCGTCACTGCACGGATATCCAAAAGGAACCGAGCGTACGAACCTGGACGCCAAACGATCCTGCGGGATTCGGGAAAACCTTGCGCGTCTCAAACAATCCTCGGTCGCTCTGTCACACGGGCGGATAACTACTCGTTATAACCGCCAATAGGGTCAACTGACCCGTGCTTAGCTTAGTCTTAGAAAGCATGTGTTATAATCACGCTCACGTTTTTATCGTGGCGACGCAGTATCTCTTGGTCAATTGATAATGAGTCGCATTGACTATCTTTCCAGGCTTGCTGGCGAATCTGTGTCAGACCCTCCCGACCTGTTTGAGTAGGTCGATTTCTATTGCCTGCATGCTGTCGGTTCGATTCATGCCACGCAACACCAACGGTATTGATTCGCGATTGGCACGATCCCGTGCTTTACTGTGCTTTACAGTGCTTTACAGTGCTTTACTGTGCTTTACTGTGCACAGCGCAGTCCATAGCCTACCGTTTTGTTAACGCAAGATACACAAATTTAGCGGCTGCCGATCTCCGACTCGTCGTCGATCTGTAGGTGCGTGAACGATGCTTGCTGGACGATGAGAATCCAGCTTTCTTATTCGCCGGTGGTGTCGATATCTTCCGGTTGCACCTCATCGGGGCGTCCATGGACTGTGGACGATTCAAATGTAACGGGACGATTGGCAGAACGGTCAACCGAGAGTTTGAAAATGTCGAAGCGATTGTAACCGCCTGAGACGTCGTGAAACTGTTTTGGTTCGACGCATTGGGCGACATCCAAGTCGCGATAGAGAATTCCCTCTTCGTCACGCAAGCTTTCCCCAATCGTTTCGCCGGACGGACCGGTAAACATGGATACGCTGCGGGGGCTTGATTCGAGTATCCGACCAGCATCCGGGTGAAGCTTGCTAAGGAACTCAAACATTTCACTGTCCATGAATCCAGACGAGACAATGTTAAACGCCTTCGCCTCAAACGAGTGCGCGCCTGCTCGAAGTTTAATGGCGTGGGCTAGATCGTAGTTGCCCCTGTTCTCTGGTCCATGAGTGGGCCAAACCGGTGGGTAGGTAGAAATGTGGATCTGCTCCCCCTGTGCCATCATCGTATAGCGAGCCAGCGGATTCGTGTTCTCTCCGCAAATCAGCATTCCAATACGACCGAAGTCCGTGGTGCAGACACGCAGTCCAGCCCCGTCACCGGCGGCCCAAGTTAGTTTCTCATAGAACGTCGGAACCAGCTTGCGATGATGGTTCAATACGTTGCCGTCAGTGCCAATTAACAGGTTGCTGTTGAAAATGCAGCCCAAGCTTGAGTCGACTCGCTCGTTGATCCCGACGGACACTACCGCGCCGAATTCGCGCGCCGCGGCACAGATCTGGCTGACTTCGGGTCCTGGAACCGTCACTGAATTCGCGGCCAGTCGGCAGAACAGATCGTGGTTGTAAATCGGCGACCGCAGGGCACTCCATACCGGAAACGCCGGAATGAATGTTTCTGGAAAGGCCACGAGTTGTGCCCCGTTGCGAGCGGCTTCGGCAATCAATGAACATGTTTTGTCTACCGTCGCTTGAAGATCGAGAAATACCGGCGACGCGTGAACTGCGGCCGCTTTGACGACGGGAAGGATACGCATGCGATGACAACTTTCAAAAGTTTTGGCAGGTGTGCACTCAACGGTTGCGGTGATTTTCAGCTCGACTCAATTTTCGCGAAACCACGGACGGCAAATGCTCCGAACGATTGTAGCTTAACCGAAACGGCAAAGAAACGAGCTCCCGTTTCTGGGACTGTTCGAAATCTGCTAAGATCGTCCGGCAGAACGCGAGCAAGCAAGTGACGCGATAGCCCGAATGGGATTGTTGCTTTTCTTTCCGTTTCGTGGGCGGTTTGCGTCTCAGAATGTCTGTGGAAAATCAAATTGGTCGCAAGTCAGGGATATCCAAAAGGAAACGAGCGTCCAAGTTGGACGCTCGTTGTTTTGACTAGTACACCTCTTGGGTCGGCGAGTTGCGACCTCAGACGATCGTGGAGGTATCGTTTCTGCGCAGGTCTCGCAGAGTATCCTCAAGTGCGTGTAGGTAATCGTCACTGCCGCCGCCGCCGTTGAGGGCATCGATTTCCGAGTCGTCAAACAAGTTGCCGAGATTCGAATAGATCTGCGACACGCTCCAGTTCAACAAGACGAGCTCCTGAGTTGCCCAGTCGTTTTCCGACTCAGCATCGCCGCTGATCAAGACATCGTTGTTGCGACCACCTAGCAATTGATCCCGACCGACGCCACCGACCAGCAGGTCGAACCCGTCGTTTCCTTGGACGTTATCGTTGCCGAGTCCACCGAGCAGCACATCGGCGCCAGAGCCGCCGACGAGAATGTCATTGCCGATTTCACCAGCCAACAAGTCAGCACCAGAACCTCCTGAGATGCGGTCGTTGCCGGAGCCACCGCGGAGCAAGTCTTGTCCGCCAGCTCCCTGCAATACGTCGTTTCCTTCACCTCCGAAGAACACATCATTGCCGCTACGGCCGACGATAATATCGTTACCGGCGCCGCCATCGACTAGGTTGTCGCCTTCGCCCGACAGGATCGTGTCGCGACCGTCGCCGCCATAGATGACGTCGTTGCAGGACCCACCAGCGACGTAGTCGTTGCCACCTTCGCCGTGAATTTCCGTCGCGATGCAATTGGTGATCGTGATGCGATCGTTACCTTCGCCACCGAAAATCTGCACGATCGAGGTTGGGCTGAAATCGAAACTGCCATAACGGGTGTTGTTGTAGCGAACGAAGACTTCGTCACGCCTTGCCAACTGGACAATAATACGATCGTTTACGGCATCGGTACCACCCACGAAGATGTTGTTGCCAACCTTCGCGACCGGCACGATTTCGATATCGTGTGTCACCGTGCTCGAAACGCCACCGTCTTTATCGGTCGCGGTAATAGTCACTGTGAAGTTGCCCAGCGACGGGAAGGGGTGCAACAACTGACCGGGCGAGGTGAGCGGCCCGACGGTTTCGACAATTCCGTCGCCCCAATTAATGTCGTAGGTAAAGCCCGCTGCTTCGTCGGCATTCGCGGGGTCGGTTGTCGTCAGATCGAAGGGAGTGGGGATGTTCGGAACACCTTGAGTCGGCCCGGTAACGCCAAGGGTGGGCACCGCGTTGTTGACGGTCAATACAACCGTGGCCGATTCAACCGAAACGAATGCATCGCTGACTTCGACCGCAACATTGACTGTCGCGGGACCGTCGTCGACGGCTGGAACCAACGCTTCCAGATCCGCCCAAGTAACGGTAGGTGAGACGCCCGTAGCGTCGCCAAACACACCGTCGCCATTCAAGTCCCAACTGTACGTCAACGAATCGCCTTGATCGATATCGGACGAAGCGGACGCGTTCAGTGTCAACGAATCACCTTCGCTAACCGCATACGGTCCACCCGCATCACTCGTCGGCGCGTCGTTGACTCCTGTTATCGTAACCGTCACCGTTCCCGTACCGGCGCCGGTATCGTCGTCGGTAATGTTAAAGGTGAAGGTGTCCGTCGCGGTAATGCCGTCCGCCAGAGTTTCAAATTGTCCGCTGGGGTCGTAAGTCGCGTTGCCAGCGGCGTCGATGGTTGCACTTCCGCCATTGTTGGATGCGACCGTCTCGGCAACGGGCAGATGAGTGTCATTGACGCCGTCGTCCGAAATGTCACCGAGGATACTGAACGATGCCGATACGCTATTCTCGTCCGTGGCCGCCGCAATGTTTCCGCCAGAGGGGACAACGTTGTTTACGGTTGCGGTCAAAGTGACAACTTGATTGTTGGCGATGGTCGCGTCCGGACCTCCGAGCACGCTCGTGCGAATTTCACTCGCGGCGAGATTGCGATCGTAGATACGGAATTCTTCGTACGAGCCGTGCAGATTGGAATCGCCACCCCAGTTCGAGCGGCCAAGCCAGTTGTTGACGTCGTTTAGGTTGGAAAGACTGATGTCGCCATTGTTGCTACCGACCAGTACACCGTCTCGGTAAGAACTGTACTGAGTCTGGCCGTCATCGTTCGTCGACACGACAACAGCAAAGTGGTATTGCTCACCGATTGCTGTCGGGATGCTGTGGTCGAGCGTATTGATGCTCCCTACGTTACCAGCGTCTCCCCCAAGTGTATCGGCATCGACATTGCGGAATTCAACGCGTTGATCGTTATTGTTTCCACCGCGTGACGCCGCCAGAAGAAAGTAGTCCAACCCTGCGTTGCCGCCGCCATTGGTGTCGCCGGGAGCGGTGATCTCCCCGTTGGCACCGCCCGGGTCACTGGAACCAAAGTCAAAGACGCGGGCCCAATTCTGCGTCCCCTCGAGCGTGATCCAACCCTCAAAAGTCGCGTTAGTCAAATTGGATGCTAGACCGTTAGGCAAGTCACCGTACCCGGCCGAGTTGGGCGAACCACCAGCCAGCACAAGCGAACCGTTTTCGAGTCGCGAAGTACCGTCTGCTTCGCGGAGAAATCCGTCGTTGCCACTTACGGAATCGATCAGAACTGCGCCATCGCCGCCAGTGCCATCAAAGCTGTATCGATTGCGGAGCCCGTTGCCACTGTCGACATTCAGTTCAGTGACGTCGACATCGGGTCCCACTTTGAAACTTTGTTGGAGCTGAGATTCGGAGAGTGCTGAATCGTAAATTCGGAACTCGTCGTATTTGCCGTCGAGGTTGGCATCGCCGCCCCATTGAGAGCGGCCAAGCCAGTTGTTGACGTCGTTCAACTGTGACAATTGCATTGAGGTGTTTAGCGTTCCCGAAAGAGTAAGAGCGCCATTTACGTCGCGATAGAGTCGAACTTGCGGTGCACCGGCGTTTCCATCAGAATCGTAAACGACCGAGTACCAGGTTGTTTGGGCGAGCGAAGTGTTAATGTTTTGATCCACGGATCCATTGCCGCCGGTACCACCGAATGGGTCATCGTTATTAATTTGAAGTCGCTGCTGGTTGACATTACCGCCGACGTTGGCGGCATACATGAAGACATCCGTACCCCCGCCAGCTCCACCGGGACCGGTAACTTCCGCGTTGCTCGATGATCCGAAGCTGAAGAAGCGCTGCCAGTTTTGGGACGATTCAACCGTCACCCAACCTTCAAAAGTCGCGTCGGTGAGACCTGAGATAAGGCCGTTGGGAAGGTCGACATAACCAGCTGTGTTCTGTGAACCGCCGTGCAAATCAACTTGCCCATCACCGGTCAGTGCAGAACCGTCAGTACCTTGAACGACTGCGTGAGCAGACCCGTCGGTTCCGGTATCCGTGACCACTGTCGATCCAGCAGCGCCGTCGAAGCTATAACGGTGCAGCGGTTGGACCAAAGTATTGAGGTCGTAGTCCACCACTTGGACTTGGACCGTGTAATCGTCGGACGCGGTGCCGGTTGGATCGTCGTCGACATAAGTATGATCAAAGCTGAACGCGCCGGCGTTGACCGTCTCCAACTGGGCTGGCGAACCATCGCCCCAGTCGATCTGCACAGTCAATACTTCGCCCGCGTCGGGATCATTAACATTACCCGCGAGCGATGCCGCACTGCCTTCATTGACGGGAGCGGTAAATGCAACATTCTCCAAAGCGGGTATGTTGTTGAGTCCAGTTATCGTGATGACGACTTGACCGATACTTGTTGCATTCAACGTGTCTTCGGCAGTGTAATCGAATACCAACACACCGGTTTCACCTTCGCGGAGGCTATTGAGTGCGGCCCCGTCTACTTGCAGAACGCCGCCAACGAAAGTGAAGTTGCCTCCCAAATCGGCATCGCTGGCACCAACGTCCTGAGTAACACCAGTAATCGTTGCGGAATCGCCAGCATCGACATCGCTGACTTGAGTGGCAATGTCAACGGAGACGGTTTCCACCTCGAGGCCCGAGCCGGTTAGCGTCGGCGTCGTCGGAGCATCGTTTAAACCGTCGATCGTAACGGTGACCGTCGCTGCTGATCCACCGTAGGGTCGGTCTGGCCCTGCAAAGAAGCTGTCTGAAACTTCGGTCGCCGCGAGTGCCGCATCGTAGATACGGAATTCGTTGAGACTGCCATTCAGATTTTGATCGCCCCCCCAGTTGGAACGGCCAAGCCAGTTGTTGACATCGTTAACGTCACGCAACTCAAATTGCGAGGTATAGCTTCCCAAAATCGCCCCGTCGCGATAAACCGAGATGTTGGTAGCATCGGGGCCGACATTGTCGAAGACCATTGCCATGTGGGTTTCGACGCCAAATGTGTGCGGCAAACTGGCGTCGGTGTTCTGTTCAGCTGCTTGTACGGGCCCATTCCCCGCACCAACAACTCCTCCCGCCGCATCGTTATTTCGCCAAGTCCATCTTTGATCATTTGCGTTTCCGCCGCGACTCACTGCGTAAGTGACGTAATCGAGGCCCTGATTCCCGCCACCGTTAGTGTCGCCAAGCCCGGTAACTTCTCCGCCATTTCCACCTTCGCTCGACCCGAAATCAAAGAGCCTTTGCCAGTTGGAGTTGCCGTCAACTGTGTACCAACCTTCAAACGTGACGTCGCTTAAACCGGAAATCAGGCCATTCGGCAAATCGCCGTACGGGGCGACATCGGAGTTACCTCCCGTCAGATTTAATTCGCCGCCGGTCTGCGTCCCCGGACCAATGATCACACCGTCCGCTCCACCGATCGAATCGACCAACGTAGTCCCAGAGTCGTTAAAGCTGTAGCGGTGAATCGGAGCCAGTGGCGGATTGGGGTCGTCGGTAACCTCGTAAGTGAACGTGTCCGTCGTTGATTGCCCGTTGGTCAACGTCTGCAGTGCTGTTACAGCTGTCGGATCGTAGCTAAAGGTCCCGTCGGAATTTACACTGACCGTCGCGCCCTTAGCCGATGTCGTGCTGGCCAAGGAAACGAGGAGTATGTCCCCATTGGGATCCGTATCGTTTGTCAACAACGAATTCACTCCTGGAGCGACTGTCGTCAACACCGTGTCTTCGTCAGTAGTGCCTGTATCGTCGACTGCAACAGGTGGCTGTGGATTAGTACGAACTTGGGTCGTGGCGACTCCCGTGTCGCTGTTTTGATCGGCCAAAGTAAATTCGACCGTCCGCGTCAGGGCCGAACCAGCGCCGCCATTGGTGTTGTTATAAGCCACACTTCGCAGGACATCATCGACCGCGTCGAGTCCGACGGCAAAAGCGTTAGTAAACGTAATTACTAAATCCGCCCCACCAGTACCGCCAGCAAATGTTGCGACTGGCTGCCCCGCATTCGTCGGTGTGTGAGTAATGTCAGAACCCGCAACATTGATGCTCGGATTCGTAGCAACGACCGTCAACACGTCTTCGCCAGCCTGCAAATTATTGGAAACGCGAACTGTCAGTGTCGTACCTTGATAGTTCGCATTGTCGAGATCGACGACTGAGGCCGCGTCTCCTTGGTCGAAGATCTGAGTTCCCGACGTGTAATTCAAAATGTCGCCATCCAAATCCTGAATTTGCGGATTGGGGATGAAACTGATATCGGCTCCGTTATTGAAACTCTCCGACACTTCGCCTGAAGACAATGCCGAGTCATAGATCCGAAACTCGTTGATCCTGCCATTGAGATTCTGATCACCGGTCCAGTTCGACCGGCCAAGCCAATTGTTGACGTCGTTAATGTCACGCAACTCGAACTGCGAAACATAGTTCCCGATCTGAGCGCCGTCTCGATATAACGTCAAATTCGTAGTGTCGGCACTAACATTGTCGACAACCATCGCAATGTGAGTCTCGAGGTTCAAAGTGTGATTCTGACTAGCGTCGTTACTCTGCTCACCGCCAACTACCGGACCGTTTCCGGCGCCAGGAGTTCCACCTGTAGCATCATTGTTTCGCCACGCCCAACGCTGAGCGTTGATGTCCGTCCCACGACTAGGTGCGTACATTAAGTAATCTAAACCTTCATTACCGGGGCCATTGGTATCGCCGACGCCTGTGATCTCGCCGCCGTTATTTCCCGCAGTTGATCCAAAGTCAAAAAGGCGTTGCCAGGAGCTGTCTCCGGTCACCGTATACCAAGCTTCGATCGTGACGTCCGTCAAGCCAGAGACCAGGCCATTGGGCAGATCACCGTAAGGCGCTGTGTCGGAACTACCGCCGGTTAACACCAATTCCCCACCAGCTTGCGAACCTGCACCGACAATCACGCCGTCCGCAGTACCAATCGAGTCGACGAGTACTGAGCTCCCCTCGTCATTCATGCTGTACTGATGAATTGGGAACGCCGCCAACAAACGACGATCTTCAAGGTTTTCCAAACCGGCTTGAATTCGTCGGACAGATTGCTTTCGGAGAGCACGCTTGGAACGAGTACTGGGGCGGTGTTTCGACATGGATTGCAACTCCCGGATGGCACTGAACTGCGGCCACCGACATGGATAAGTGGAGGTAAATGGATGATTTCTTGCTACTTAATCTATAGCTGCGAACTGTTCATCTCACATTCCGCACATCGGCTTGAGCGAATTTGCATTTTAGTCTCGGAGTTTGGTTGAGCAAAGTCGGCACGCGGTTTAAATTGTGTGATCGCGTATTCTTGGCGGTCCATTTGCTCAGGC
>JBLHLE010000142.1:0-10206 GCA_047620805.1 Pirellulaceae bacterium | reverse complement strand
ATGTGAGCGCGGTCGGCATACAGTAACCGAAATTCCGCATTCGCGCGCAGAGCGGTGTAAACGTGCGAGGCACTTGTCGCAACATCCACGTCGATGTTGATGTTGTCCATCGCATCCCACATGCTGTATTCCATGTCCCAGACAAAGAACTTGAATTCCGGTGAGTCGGAGCGATGGCCGATAGCCCGTTGATTGTTGGAACTGAAAATCTCGGGGCCATCGCGATTGGTGGTGTACTGATGGATTAAGAAGAAGTCAATTAGATTGTCGACATCAACGTACTGTTGCATCAACGCGTAATTTTCGGCGGTACTCAAGTCTTGATCGGCGAGCGCCTGCATTTCGTTGTAGCGCTGCAAGTCGCCATCAATGGCTTCGTTCGTCACGGTTCGGCGATTCAGCGCATCGTACTCTTCGTCGTTGCCACCAAAGTACTCTTCACCCATTTGCGCGTCGGGACGCTCGACTGCGTGATAAAGTCCCCAATAGAGTCCATTCAAATACAGGTGGTAAAAGGCGGCGTGTCCGTCGACCTTTCCCATGTCGCGAGCGGTGTCGCGAGCAAACGCATCGCGAATGTATTGCGACTGATCTGGATTTTGGAAACCAGCCCATGCTCGACCGCCTTGGGCGCGGAGAACAATACTATCGAATTTGTCGACAGGAGCGTCCGGAAACAACGGGTACTCGAGTTTCTGCGGACCATATTCGTCGCTGAATTCCAATCGGAACGAGTGCTTGGGAGTGTTGCTATGAAAACGCCAGCTGAAGCCGTGGATCCGAACTCCCGAGTCCGCTTGGAAATTCGATCCGTCTGGCTGCAGGATTTCAACGGAAGTGGGATGTTCCCAGTCGCTGCCTCGCTGTCCCGAGTTGATATAGATACCGTCGTCATTGCCAAACAAATGATCCGGATCCATCACCAGCGAAATCGACGGCAATTCGGTCAGCCCATCGACTAGGTCTTGCGCGTAGGCCGCGTCGTTGACGATTTCGGGATCGACTTCATAGTCGGCGTTGATTGGATTTTGCGCCAATCCATCCCAAACTGCTGGCAGTCCAGCGGGGTTGGCCGGTTGAGTCAATACATCTTGCACGAAGATATAGGTCTGCGTATCGACATTGGACGGTTCAAATCCAGCAAAGACTGCAATCGCGCGAAGAGTAGTCGTGCTGGCGATGCTTAAGGTAGCCACAGGTGGTACATCGATCGCAGCAGCCGGAATCTGAATTCCATTCGATTCACTCGGTGCGGAACCATCCAATGTATAGATGATCGTGGCGCCGTTCGTTCTCGTCGTAATGTTTACGTCGAAAGCCGTATCGAAGAACCCGCGGTCGACATCGAATGTTGTGTCGGCAACAAAGCCGGCGACGATCAGTCCGTTAACGGCGTCGGGTGTGGGGACAATCAAGTAGCCAAGGCTACCGGAGGCGACGGCTCGACCGCTGAGTTGGGGTGCCAGGAAGAAATCGGTGTCGCTGGCGGATTCGTTGAGGCCGTGGATGGCCAGAACATTGGCGCCGGTCCGAAGCGTAGATGTCGAGACTGCGAACATTTCAGGGGGGCCGTAATGATTGGCTGTCGCAGCGGCGTCGTAGTCGGGAGTGCCGTTTGGCGCGTTCACTCGAGCCACTTCGGTGCCGTTGATGTAGGCCACGAAGCCGTCGTCGTATCGCAAATCCAATTGCAGCTGATCAATCGAGTCGACATCGGAGACATCGAACGGAAAGCGGAGGTAGGCGGACGAGTTGACGTCTTGCATCTCCGCTTCGAGATTGGATGTTATGTCGAACGTGTATGGGTCTGGCGGGAAGACTCGCAATTCCGCGATCGAGAGGTATTGATTCGCATGGTCGACGCGGATGAAGCGAGCGTCGACAAACCCCGCCCCATCGAGATCGAATTCGAGCGATTCGCCAACACCGGCTCCTGAAATTGGAACGGACGTGAAGAGGGGATTCATCGATCCGTCGAGCACTGTCAGCGTAGCGCCGTTTAATCGTTCGGGACAACATCCGTCGCCGCGGTTAATCAGTTCAATCCTTCCCACGTGTTGCTCGGCTTCGAGATCGAGTTGCCAGAATACTGGACCGACATTCTGCGAATGTGTGATGGTGCCAATATTCTGATCGATGGCGAGCGTTGGGTCGGGCGTCGAGGCGTCGGCGGACGTGGGGCGACCGATCGCCAAGTTGGGACTGTCGGCCGGCGCGTTGGCAAAAACTTCGACCTCACCAAGGTGCAGCCATTCGCTGTGATTGGTGCCGCCGTGAGACTCTTTGGTGACGCGAACAAAGTTCCCGTCGACTCCACCTCCAGGTTCTCCTGTTAGATCGACGCTGAACGACGCGCCGACACCAACAACGGTCGCGCTACCACCCGTGCCATCCCAAGGATTGAACACACTGCTGGTGTAGACGATATTTCCGCCGTCGTCTCGAATCTCGACGCGCAGATTGTAGTCGCGTTCGGGACTGCCAGGTGTACAGCAATTGTTGCGCGTATGTACGTCGACTTGGTCGATGAGGAATTCGTCGCCGAGGTCGACGTCCCACCAGGGATTGATGTCGCCCGTCGCCGTGTGCCCAATCGTATTTCGGTCTCCGTCAACAGTGTTGTTACTAGGAAATCCAAAACCGTTCGTCGATTGGAGCGCCGTCTTGCCGAGCGCAACATTCGATCGAGTGATGACAATCGGCGAGGTGTCGTAACCAACATCGGCAGTGATCGGATCCCAAGTCGAGTCGTCAAAGCTTGCCGAGATCCATGTCGTGCCAATCGCCAAATCGTCGTTGGAATCTGGAATGAGAACTTTGCCACTGTCTCCCTCTGCGACGAAAACGGGAAACGTCGGCGACTGCTCGACACCGTAAGCGATGTCGGGCAGCTGTTGCGGAAACGCGATTTGACTGACAACCGTACTTCCATCCGATTCGAATAAGGTCAATGTTTCGCCAGCGGCGTTCAGTCGAAAGTTAGTGTGGAGGTAATTACCTGGATCTAACGCGTTCGCGCCCGATGCGAAGAGGAGGACATGATCACCAGCGGCTATCGTAGTGGCTGGAAACGTCCACCGTTGAGGGTCGGTGGCTTCGTCCGTCAAGAACCAACCGTCGAGGTCGACGGCAGTATTGCCCGAGTTATACAGTTCGATCCAATCCGAGTATTGCCCCCAGCCATCCTGTTTCGTCGTCTGGTTGTCGGCCATGATTTCGGAGATGAGGACCGCGGCCGCAAGAACGATTCGGGGCTCGAGGATCTCGCGGTTCAACACGCGGTTCCTACGAGTTCTACGAATCCGTTTTCGCTGTTTGACGATTGGGGCGTTAAGAGACCTGAGGGAAAGGCTATCTATCATCTTTCTGTTATAAGCCAAGGTCGTGCCGACTGCTACAAAATCGATGGATTTGTCATCGAAAATGTGACTGGAAAACCGCAGCTATTGAGCAGAACTCCTTCCCAATGTCCCATCTGCTGATTGAGTTACTTACTCTGGGTAGCTAAGCTCTCATCCAGTGCCTCGGACGTCCGGAGCTGACTTGAACGTCAGGACCTGAACGTCACGGCTTGGTCTATCGTTGTTAATTGGTTTTGGTGAGATTCTAGATATGACGACTGGAGCTAGTAGGTCGAGTGTTGTCTTGATTGCCGGTAGCGGGTTGCTGCTGATGGCGATTGTCTGCGGAGTCATCGCATTTCAGGGGCAGCTGAGACTGGCGGAAGTCAAAAAATCATTCAGCAACGCTACCGAAAACTTGCCAGCTGCCGTAAACGTCGATTTGACGGTGCCGGGAACGACAGTGGTGACATTAAGAAAGGGCCGCTATGACATCGCAATGAAAGGCGACACCATTGGCGGTGCAGATTTTGACGAAACTACTTTCACGCTCCCGCCGATGACTTGGGAGATAACTGGGCCGTCCGAGGTGGAATTCGCAGGTGATTTTACTCCAGTTGTCGCTGGGAATCAGGCTCGCGTAGGTACGTTTGCGATCGGCGAAGATGGCGAGTACCAGATCGTTGCGGCGCTACTCGGTGGTGAATCGACCGACTATTCCTACAATCTTGAGTCAGACGTTGTTTCGCTGACTGAGGAATATGTGGAAGAGATTGGCAATGAAGTAGCTGGTGGGGTTGTTAACACTGGCGTCGCGGGATTGCAAATTCTGCTTGGCAGTCTTTGCGGCGGAGTGTTCGGTCTCATCGGCTTCGTTATGGTTGTTCTGCACTTCTTGAACGGAAAGTCGAGATCGAGTGACGGCGCCAAAAAATAACCACACTGAAAAGTGACGGCGTTTTCTTAGCGGCGTGACTACTTCCGCAGTTCGCCTTTTAGTTGATCGGTAAGCCGCTTGATCATTGAGTTCGCCGCCTCGTCGATTTGTTCCGAGGTGAGAGTTTCTTTGGCGGATCCAAGCGTAGCTCGCAGCGCGATCGACTTCTTGCCGTCGGGAATGTTCTGACCTCGATATTCTTCGATGAAGCCGATCGACTGGATCAACTTACTGGCGTTCTTGACTGTTTTAAGGATGTCTTGCCAGCTGACATTGTCATCGAACACGAAAGACAGGTCGTACTCAACCTGTTCATATCTTGGCAGTTGCTCGAACTTGCCACCCTTCTTCTCTTTGGTCTCAAAAGAATCCAGGTTAATCTCGAAGAGGACGACGTTGGCGTGTTTGATACCAGCTCTTCGAAGCCCTCCCGATGAGAGGACGCCGATTTTCCCGATGTCATTGCCCTCTGCACGGATGGCCAATTGCATACCCGCGGGTGCCCACGGAGTGGCATCTGTCGCGACGAATTGCAGCGTCTTAACGGGCAGCACCGCGGTCAGGCCTGCGAGGACTCCTTTGGCGTCGAGAAAGAGATCTTTGGCTTCTTTGCCGACGAACGCACCAGCCAACATTTTGGGCTGGTTGGGCAGTTCATCTCCCGAGCCATTTAGAGATTGGAAGTCCGCACTTTCGAAAACGCGATTCATTTCGAATAGTCGGAATTCCTTTCGATAGCGCAGATTGTCCAGGGACGCTCGAACCATTTGCGGAATTAGCGAAGGCTGAACATACTTTTCTTCGGGAGAAGGAGATGCTTCCAACGTCAAACATTTATCTTTGTCGAATCCTGTGGCTTTGAGGAATCGCTCGTGCACCCACGGATAATTCATCACCTCGTACATGCCCGCATTGTTTGCGAGGAAACGCTTTATGTTGCGTAGGGTTTGATAACGCGGCTGATCGATAGCTCCTTCCAACGCAACTTCCGGCGCGACGAACTCGAATTCCTCGTAGCCGTAAAGTCTTGCGACTTCTTCGACCAAGTCTTCCGCCAAACTCACATCGCCAGTAGACCGCCAAGTGGGAGGGGTGACCGTCAGCGTGCCGCTGTCGGCGGAGACCGAGAAGCCTAATCGCTGGAAGAGGGCGATAATTTTTTCTTCTTCGATCGCTTTGCCAAGTCGCCAGTGGAGAAACTCTGTGGTGACAACGATTGGCTGAGGTTCAACGGGTAACGGAAATGCATCGACGTGGGCTGTTACTTCCGCGTCCTTTTGGATCGACTTTAACAAGTCGATGAACATGGCTACGCCACTGGATACCATGGCGGGGTCGAGCGATTTTTCGAACCGCGTGGAACTTTCGGTGCGGACACAACGACTTGCCGTTCGGCGGATCCCGATCGCCTCGAAGTGAGCGAATTCGAGAATGATATTTTTGGTGTCGGGGAAGACGGAGCAGCGAGCGCCGCCCATCACGCCGGCCAGTGCGAGGCTACTTTCGCCGTCCGCGATTAGCAGATCCTCTTTGGTTAGTTCTAACTCATTTCCGTCGAGCAACTCGATTCTTTCACCGGGCTTACTATCTCGGACGCTGATCGTCCCGTTGACTCGCGTGGAATCGAAAGCGTGGCACGGTTGGCCGAGCGAGAACATGACGTAATTGGTCAGATCGACTAGCAAGTTGATTGGACGTTGTCCGACGCGCGCCAATCGACTTCGCAGCCAGAACGGCGATTCCTCCACTTCAACGCCATTAATTTGTGTCGCCGAATATCGGCGACACTTTTTCTCAGATTCGATTTCGACCGTCAGGTTGCCGGTATCGTCGAAGGAGAAAGTCGGTAGCGGTTTGAGTTTAAGGTTGTAGAGTGCGGCCAGTTCGCGGGCGACGCCATAGTGGCCCCAGAGGTCGGGTCGGTTCGTCAACGATTTGTTGTCGATGTCGAGAATGACATCGTTCAGGTCGAGGGCATCGACGAGTGGTTGACCCGCTGCGATTTCAAACTGGCTGATATCGAGGATTTCTTTTTCTCCCTTGAGTGGGAAAATGTTGCCGAGTCCGATTTCCGTGGAGGCGCAGATCATGCCATCGCTTTGAACGCCGCGGATCTTCGTTGGCTTGAGTTCTACGAGATCGCCTTCGCCGTGCCACTTGACTTTGGATCCGACTAGCGCAACGGCTACTTTCATGCCTGCAGCGACATTGCTACCGCCACAGACAATGTCCTGAAGTTCGCTTGTGCCGACATCGACCGAACAGACGCTTAGCTGATCCGCGTCTGGATGCGACTTGATCTCTTTGATCACGCCGACCACAACCTTATTCAGGATGTCTGCGAATACAACGACGTCTTCGACCTCGACAGTGGCCATTGTGAGGTCGTGCCCGAGCTCTGTGGGACCGAGTTCAGCGGGAAGGTCGACGTAGTCTTTGATCCACTCCAATGATAATTTCATGATTATTTCTACTTCATTGCGTTATTTGAATTGGGAAAGGAATCGCAGATCGCCGCTGTGGAAATGGCGTACATCATCGATGCCGGTTCGCATCATGACGAGGCGATCCAGACCGACGTTGATGTAGAACCCCGTCCACTTGTTGGGGTCGATTCCACCCGCTCTGAGCACATTGGGGTGAGGTGCACCGCCAGGCATGACTTCTATCCACCCGACGTGTTTACAAACCGAGCAGCCTTTGCCATTACAGACTTGGCACTTCATGTCTATTTCGAATCCCGGCTCCACAAACGGGAAGAAGCCGGCTCGCATTCTCGTTTCTACCGACCGTCGGAAGACTCGATCGAGAATGGTTTTGATCAGCAACTGACCCGACGAAAATGGAATGCTTTTGTCGACGATCAACGCTTCGTATTGAAAGAAGGCGCGCTCGTGTCGGGCGTCTGTCACCTCGTTGCGATAAACTCGGCCGGGGTAGACAAAGCGGAAAGGCGGTTCGTGCTGTTGCATGTAGCGGATACTTGTGCCGGTGAGGTGAGGTCGCAAGCAAAGTCGTTTCGCGCCCGTTTCGTTGTCGGCACCCTCCAGCCAATAGGTGTCCATGCTTTCGCGAGCAGGGTGATCGGGCGGGAAGTTGAGGCTGTCGAATGCGTAGAGCTCGCTCGTGATTTCGGGACCTTCAAAAATCTCAAAGCCAAGTGACATGAAGGCGTCATTCAGATCGTCAATCATTTGAGTGATCGGGTGCAGGCAGCCGTCGGTCGTTGGATTTCCCGGCAGCGTCACATCGAACGACGGTATCGAATTCTCCGTATCCTGCAGCGATTCCCTCTTGGCATTTAACGAATCCTGTAACTCGTTTTTGAGTTCGTTGACTGCTTGGCCAACTTCGCGTTTCTGTTCGGGCGGCACATCTTTCAACCCTTTAAGCAGTTGAGTGATGGCTCCCTTTTTTCCAAACAACGCAATGCGTTGCTGTTCCATTTCGTCCAGAGTTTTCGCGCCTTCGATGTCGGCCAGGGCGGACTCGCGAACAGAACTTAGATTCTCAATCATGTTTGGCTCGGTTGATGAACGGGCTCGGTCGGATGAATTGGCAACGCATTCACGCGGAATGCGACTGGTTGCAGCCGATCTTTTAAAGTGACCCAAAGTGGTCGGGAGGTTCGGGTTGTAGCTTGACCAGCGTCATTTTGCCGGCCCTATAGTACCGCAGTTGCAGCATGATTCCTGAGTTTGCGCACATACTGGGGTCTGCGTACACACTGGAGTGAACTGGCAAGATAGCGGGCCCCAATAATAGCATTCAGCCTAAAAACCCGAAAGAACACGTCTGTAATATGATTCCACCACTCCGGCGACGGCAATCTCGCTCCGGCGAGGGCAATCTCCGATATCTGCCGAGGTTTACAGGTATCTGCTTGGGGTCGGCAGAGCAACTCCCTAAAATGAAAAGGCAATCGCGTTGAACGGCGTCTTCTTATGCTGCCAGAACCTTTCTGATATTCAACTCGATTGGAGCCGAATATCGACGCCGTGGGTTCCGTGGAACGGCGTGTTTGAATCGACAGTTATCGTTTGAGAGGTGAGTCCCGTGCCCGCGAAAGTCGCATGTCCTGGATGTGGACAACAGTTTGCAGCTCCAGATCATTTGTATGGCAAAGTTGTTGGCTGCCCTTCCTGCCAAACTCGGATTCAGATTCCATTGCCGCAAGCGAAGCCACTGGCCGACCCGCTGCAAGCGAATCCATTGCAGGCCGCCGACCCACTTCAATCGACTCCCGTTCAAAATGCGGATCCATTGGCGACTCCGATGTCCATGGCAACACCGACTCTGCCGAAGAGTCCGAAGAGTCCAACGAGTGGCGGAACGAGTGGAGTACCAGGCTGGGTTTGGCTGGTGGTCGGTGGGGTGGGCGGAGTCGTGCTGTTGATTATTCTGTCCGTGGTGATTGTTTCATTGCTGTTTACATCTAGTAGCACTGTCGACCCGGCAAGTCCTCCGACGGTTGCCGCCAACAGCGGTGAAGCGGCAGCGCCTGCGATTTCTAACGAGGATCGAGAGCGACAGAGACGGCTGGAAGCAGAAAACGCTGCCATCGGGACTCGCCATTCGCAATATTTTCTGGCCTCCGGGCCCGCATGGAGCGTGCCTGAGTTTGAGCCGCGCACGGCCGTACCCGCAGGTAAACTGGATGTCATCATTCAACAGCGACTTCAGTTTCAACCGACCGCGGAGGACGTCCTAGCTGCTCGCGAAACCGTTATTGCCGATCAGTTAGCTACGGCGGGTAGAAATGCCGAAGCGGAAGTTCAATACGCCAGCATTACAACGAAATATCCCCGTTTCGCGCGAGCTCACTTTCAACGCGCCCTGAATCTACAAGCTCTTGGGACGGGCGGCGCAGCGAAGGCTTCATTCGACAAAGCAATTTCGAATGGATTCTGGGACTACCCAGCGATTAAGGATGAGAACAGATTGAAGGAAATCCGCAACCAACCGGACTTTGAAACGCAGTTGCGATCAACTAGATCGAAGTACGAACAGCGGATGAAGAACTTGCGGGGAACTCCGGTCGTGGTCTTGCCCGAGGAAACGGCACAGCCATCACCGTGCATAGTGCTGTTGCACGGTTATGCTGACTCGAACCGAACTTACGTCGCTCCAGCTAAAGCATGGGCGGAACTGGGTTTTGTCGCGATCGCTTTGCCCGGCTCAATGCCCTACGACGAAGGCTACCGGTTTACTTGGTCCGACGATTCGATTGAGAAAACACATCAAGACATTCAGCAGGTATTGAAACAAGACAACATCGCCCCGTATATACAAAGCGGCAAGATAAATCTGCTCGGGTTTTCGCAAGGCGGGTTACACGCCTTTCAGTTGTTAATGATGCATCCAAATAGCTATGCAGGCTGCGTGGCAATATCACCTGCTGGCAAGCCTTGGGTCATTGACTCCAGTCCGGAACTCAATCTCTCTCTGCCGCGAAAGTACTGGTTTGTTCACGGCGAACAAGAAACTAGCCTCACGGCTCTGCTCACTCGTTTGAAAGAAAACATCGACGAGGCGCGTTGGACGCTCAAGATAAGTACTCATCCCGGGGGACACGAAAGTCCCAGCGACTGGGCTACAACTCGCAAAGCTGCCGCCGCGTTCTTGTTGGAGTAAGATGTTGGGTCACGAACGAGGTGTTTTCGTAGCCCAGGCAGCCTGCCTGATAGGCGCGCGACTGGTCGCAGTGGTTTTAATTTAATGTTGTGCGTTTCGTCAGGAAAGACGTTGTCTCTGTCGCTTAACGAAATCACAGCCTGGCAGGCTATATTACGAGTTGTTTTCGTTAAGAGTTCACGACTTGATTGCATCAACCGCTCGGTACTGCTGCCCGATAATTTCTTGAGAGTCGGTTTTCAGCCAATTCTCCAAGACGCAGGCGTAGACTTGTCGGAAGTCGGTGTGGTGCTC
>JBLHLE010000141.1:0-10271 GCA_047620805.1 Pirellulaceae bacterium | reverse complement strand
CAAGACGCAGGCACTTTCGGTGGATAGCCGCCCAAAGAAACGGCCGATGAACAACAATCCGAACAGCCCCACGACACCACAGCCGAGAAGCGCTCCAGCGGGACAACGTTTGCAAATCAACCCGACAACGATCGCGACCGTCCCCAAGACAACGGCCAGTGGAAATGCCGCCGCGCCCCCTTTTATGTAACCGGCCATCATTATCGTGAGACCGCCACACTGAATTGCAACGGCCAGCGACAGTGGAATCGAAACGCCGGGCGAACGCTCATATAACCACGAGAGAAGTGCCCACACACTTGCCAATAACGCAGCGCACACTACCAACGTCACCCCCGTCTGTGCACCGCTCCACGCGCCATCGGACTCCCCCAAGTAGACGGAATCGTGTAACAGAATCCTGGGGACGGCGGCGGCAATGACTAGCCGCAGAAGCCATGCAAACCAACGTGGCATTTGCGAAACTCCCGATACTAATTCTACCGCGAGTGTCACCGGAATCACAATCATTAAGAAACGGTCCAGCGCATTAACCGGAGGCCAAGATCGCACCAACGAAAGCACGCAGTACCCAGTCGCTAGGCCCGCGGCAATTGAAATAACGTACACGCAATTCAGCCACGACAAATCAGGCGTTTTTGAATGCGACGAGCCAGTCACGGTGTTCGACTTAGCAGCGTCCGCGTCCAGTGAGTTGCGCCCGGCGGAACGTCTCGCTGCTAACTTCGACACTGCCAACATCGCCAGTGCGAGAATCGCACTAACGATAGCGGCAGCACTTGTCGACTTCAGATACAGTACCGGATCGGGCATCAGCTATTTCTGTACACCTTCGCAATCAATGATGATTAACGCCTCGTCGCCAATCGCACCAATCGCTTTTTTGTCAAAACCGAAGTCGCTCCGTTTGAGCGAAAGTTCGGTCGAAAACGCAACTCGTTTCGTTCCACGAATTACGTGTTCCTTGCCACCAGTCAATTCAATTTTGATCTCATTGGTCACGCCGTGCATGGTAAAATCGCCAGTCACTTCGAATCCGCCCTCAACCACTTTGACACTCGTGCTTTTGAATTCGATCGTGGGGAATTGCTTTGTGTCAAAATAGTCGGGTTGACGCAAATGTTCGTCGCGAGCTTTGTTCGCTGTGTCTACACTCTCCGTCTTAATGGTTAATTTAAACGTCGACTTCGCTGGGTTCTCACGGTCGAGTGAGAATTTACCCGCCACGTCATTGAAACGACCGTGGATCCAACTTATGTCGAGGTGGCGAGCTTTAAAGCTGACCGAGGAATGGACCAAGTCATAATCGTATTCATCCGCTGCCGAACTAACATTCGAGCAAGCAGTGACAGCAGTTCCGATGACTAGTGCCATGGACCATACTAAAGACTTCTGAGGCATAAGGTTGTCCTTTCGAGTGATTGAAAAATATCGTTCGTTAATCAAAAAATGGTCCCGCCATGGTATGACCTGTCGCACAGCTAGTAAAGAAAATACTGCAGATACTACTTCAACACTTCCCTCTTTAGGTCTTGCTGCCGTCTGGTCGATAGAACAACGAGTAATATCGCCCTCTGCTTCACTAGCAACGCTAGCTGCCCTTAAGGACCGAATGCCATGCTCCCGCGTCGATTCTTGGCGACATGTGAATTATTGAGCGTTCTGGGTGCCTTGCTACCGATCGCAGGCTGTCAGAAGTCTCAACCGGTCGCAGATTCGCACCGCAAAGGCGATGGTTCGACGGGTCGGGTAGCTGTCATTGATCTGGATGAAGTAGCCACGCGGCTCGGCTGCACTGAGGAAATTTCCGCCGAGACGACTCGTCAGACGGCCGCGGTCAACCGACAGATGACGAAATTGCAAACGCTGGCGCGGGCGGAATCATCAGAAACTCAGAACTTGGCGACATCAGAGTCGACGGATTCCCCGCGCAATTCAGTAGCCCTAGATGCATCACAGTTGAAGCAAGTCGGCGGGCAGCTCATCGGCCAGTTGATCAACGCGAAACGAAACGCAGAGCGTCAACTTTCGAAACACCGCGAGACACTGGTCAACAAGTTTCGCGAAGAGGTAAAGCCGTTTGTGTTCGAGTTTGCAAAACGGCGAGGTTTGACAGTCATCGTCACTGAACGCGAATTTCTCTATTCGGCCGATCCTTCGGTGGAGATCACCGACGAGGCGATTGGCGAAATGGCAAAATGGCGACGCGGACGAACGTCGCATCTCGCGTTGCTCCGCAGCCCGCAGCAACGGGCAAAGCGGCGATGCAAACTGGACGCCGCTTGGGGCGATTCCTTTCCTAAATTCACAGTAGCCACGGAAATCTACGGAATTAAAACTGAGGCATCCATGCGATTTCTCCCAAATCTACTGGCTTTCCCGTGCTTCTTTCCGTTTGACGCCCGGTTTGAGCCAAGTCCGGCTACAACCATCTCTACGCGATTGGTATAATCCGCCCAATTAGCCTCGTCTTTCAGAGACAGGGTAATATACATTCCTGCCCGAAGATTCCTCCGAACAAAGGGCTTCATTCGGACGATGGTGGGCATATTAGTCAGATAGTAACGGGAACTAAGTTTATCGAGACGAGTCAATTCCCGGTTCGTTAACAAAACTTGTTAGCTCATAATTTTCCAGGATTTATAAGGGTCAAACGGAGTGGCAAAACGTCGTCCTCAAAGTAAGAAGGCCTCCACTGCAAAACGCGGCTCAGGCAAGTCAAATGGCCGCAGCAACAATGGCAACGCGGGAAATGGGCAAGGTCTCTTGTTCGAAGAAGACCTCTCGACGATACCATTGCGTCTGGCAGCGCAGGCGCGTTACCTGAATTACTCGCTTTCGGTAATCACCAGTCGCGCGCTCCCGGACGTGCGGGACGGTTTGAAACCTGTACAACGACGCATTCTTTATACGATGCATCAGCAGCGGCTGGACCACACAGCCAAACATCGCAAGTGCGCGAAGGTTATTGGCGACGTGATGGGTAATTACCATCCGCACGGCGACAGCTCGATCTACGAAGCGCTCGTGCGAATGGCTCAGCCATTTTCACTGCGGATGCCGTTAGTAGACGGAAGCGGTAATTTCGGCTCGATCGATGGCGACAATGCGGCGGCGATGCGATACACCGAGTGTCGTTTGACGCCGATCGCATCTGAGATTCTAGCCGACCTTAGGACAGAGACAGTACCCTTCAGAGACAACTACGACGGCACGCGAAAAGAGCCTGTTGTTCTACCCAGCCGACTTCCCAACCTGCTTGTCAACGGATCGACCGGCATCGCGGTGGGCATGGCCACAAACATTCCGCCTCACAACCTCAAGGAGGTCTGCAAAGCGCTGCTCAAACTGCTGAAAGATCCTGAAATCAAAGACTACCAACTCGTCGCCAACGACGCGATTCAGGGTCCCGACTTCCCCACGGGAGGTCAGCTCATCAACACGAGAGACGAACTTCGAGAAATATACCTAACCGGCTCTGGGCCAATTAAGCTTCGCGGTACTTCGAAAGTCGTGACCGAAAATAAAGTCCGCATTCTCCAATTGACATCTATTCCCTACAGTGTAAACAAGTCGGTGATGGTCGAGCGGATGTCCGAGTTGGTTTACAACGGCAAGCTGCCATTAGTAGAGGAAATTCGCGATCTGTCGTCCGAAGACGTTCGCATCGACTTGATCCTCAAGAAGGACGCCGATCCCGATATGGTATTGGCGTTTCTCTATAAGAATTCACAATTCCAGACAAACTTTAACGTCAACATGACGTGTTTAGTCCCAGCGCAAGATCCCGCAAAAGCTAACCCCGAGCGTTTGAGTTTGAAGGAGATCCTGTGGCATTTCTTACACTTCCGTTTGGACGTAGTAACTCGTCGACTGGAAAACGAACTTCGCACGCTGGAAGCCCGCATCCACATTCTCAATGGCTACGTGTTAATCTTCGATGCGTTAGACGAGATTATTCGTATCATTCGTCGTTCCGATGGCAAGGCAGACGCAGCCGCAAAGATCATGACGCGTTTCCCTGCGGCTAAAGGCGGACTTGACGCCGAACAAACAGAAGCCATTCTCGAGTTGAAACTGTATCGACTCGCGAAACTAGAAATCAATTTAATTCAGGCCGAGTTGAAGGAAAGAAACAAGCGAGTTCGCGAAATCAATCGGCTGTTGAAAGATGACACAGCCAACACAAATGCTTCCGGTCGCTGGAAAATGATCCGCCAAGAGATCGAACAAATCGTCACAGCCTACGGCGAAGACAAAGCGGCGGCCCGCCGGACGTTAATCAATTCCATTGAAACCGAAATCGAGTATTCGGAAGAAGACTTCATCGTCGCGGAAGATTGTCATGTCTTGATCACCACCGACGGTTGGGTAAAACGTCAACGATTGATCGCCGATCCCGCGAAGAGCCGACTGCGTAAAGACGATTCCGTATTGGCCGTAGTCGCCGGTTCCACTCGCACGGGAATCGCGTTTTTCTCCTCGTTCGGCGTTTGCTATACCGCTCGGATGATCGACATTCCCGCTTCCACGGGATTCGGGGAGCCGATTCAGAAGCTCTTTAAATTGAAGGATGGCGAACAAATTGTAGCTGCGATGTCGATGGACCCACGGGTAATCGGCGACGTTTTTGAAAATCCCAAACGGCCCACCTTCTGCCCTGAAACACATGGGCTTGCTGCGACCAGCGACGGGTACGCACTCCGATTTAGCTTGGAAAGCTTCGCCGAACCCTCCACTCGCAGTGGCCGCAAATACGCTCGACCAACCAAGGACGCTGCCGTCATCGGTGTCTACCCAATTGCCGGCGACGAAGCGGTATTGGCTATCTCCGCTGCCTGTCGAGCGATCGTATGCTCGGTCGTAGAAATCAACTACCTCTCGGGAGCTGGCAAAGGCGTGATGCTGATCAAACTGGCCAAAACGGACAAGTTACTCGGATTCAAACCATCCAAGAGCGACCGAGATCTGTTGCTAGTAGAAACCAACCGGGGCGCTAGGAAGACGATCTCCACCGTAAAATACCGGGTAACCGGTCGCGGCGGCAAAGGCACCGAAATTCAAAAAAACGGCCAGATTGCTCGCGTGATTCAGCCACCGCCGCAGACTCCACCCCCCATTCCCGGCTCCAACCAATAACGCGCTCCACCCAATAACGCGCTCCACCCAATATCACACTGTCAACACGATTCCGCTCCTAACACGCATTCATTTTCAACTCCGACGCTTAAATCGAGTAGCCAAAGACAATGAGCACCGCCACTAAGAAGTCGTATACCGGCGACGACATCACTGTACTCGAAGGACTCGAGCCCGTTCGCAAACGGCCCGGTATGTATATCGGCAGCGTCGGCATGACGGGACTCCATCATCTCGTTTGGGAGATCATGGACAACTCGATCGACGAAGCGATGAATGGCCACGCCACTGAATTGACCTTAAAGCTCCATAAAGAAGGCAATACGGTAACCGTCTCTGACAACGGACGTGGCATCCCCGTCGACCGCCATTCCAAGACCAAGAAATCGGCATTAGAGACAGTTCTAACCGTGCTCCACGCGGGCGGTAAATTCGACGGCAACAATTACAAGACCGCAGGTGGTTTGCACGGTGTCGGTGCATCGGTCGTCAATGCACTATCAAAACAGCTGATCGCCATCGTCAAGCGAGATGGCGCTCAATATCGCATGGAGTTTTCCAAAGGACAGGCGAAGACCACTCTGCAGAAACTAAAAGGTGCTGTACGTGGAACAGGCACGGCGATCACCTTCACGCCCGACCCTACCATCTTCCCCAAAACCGAGTTTAATCCGGCGACAATTGCAGCCCGACTGGAGACTGCCAGCTTCCTGCACCGCGGTCTTAAGGTTCAATTCGTCGACGAGATGAACAAAACGAATCAACAATACCACCATGAAAATGGAATCGTCGACTTTCTTGCCAAGGTCATGAAGGAACGCAGCGCGACGCCGATTCACGACAGCCCGTTTACACTTAGTAAGTCGCAGAATGAACGCATCGAACTCTCACTGCAATGGTCGGAATCGACTGACGAACACGTTCGTTCGTTCGTCAACGGCATCCCAACCGCTAGTGGGGGCACGCATGAGAACGGTTTCCGCAGCGGCCTTTCAAAAGCAGTTCGCAATTATATTGAAACACACAACCTTATCCCGCGAGGAGTAAAAATTAGCCACGAGGATATTCGTGAAGGCCTGGTGGCAATCGTCTCCATTTTCGTTGCCGAACCACAGTTCCAAGGCCAGACGAAAGATCGCCTCAACAATCCTGAACTCCAGGCCATCGTCGACAGCGCCTTCCGCCCGGAACTCGAACAATGGATGAACAACAATCGCACCATCGGCGACGGCATCGTCGCTCGAATCATCGCTGCCGCACGAGCTCGCGCCGCGTCGCGCGCGGCATCCGCGTCTATTTCGCGCAAAGGTGGATCGAAGCGAACCATGCTGCCAGGTAAACTCAGCGATTGCCTAGAAAGCGGACGAGGCAAATCGGAGTTATTCATCGTCGAAGGTGATTCGGCGGGCGGCAGCGCGAAACAAGGACGCGATCGAAATTTCCAGGCCATTCTGCCGCTGCGGGGAAAAGTGTTAAACACCGAAAGTGCGACGCTCAAAAGCATCATGGAGAACAAAGAAATCCAGGACCTGGTGACGGCCATCGGTTGTGGTATCGGAGCTGGATTCGACCTGGCCAACCTTCGCTACGAACGCATCATTCTGCTCGCCGATGCCGACTCGGACGGCCATCACATCACGACCCTGCTATTGACGTTTTTCTTCCGGCACATGACGAAGATAATCTCGGACGGCCGCTTGTACATTGCTTTGCCGCCGTTGTATCGAATCGACATTGGCAAAGAAACGCACTGGGCGGCCGACGAAGATGATCGGCAGCGAATTCTCGAAGAACACGCTGGCCGCGCTAAACCCGAAATCACTCGCTTCAAGGGGCTCGGCGAAATGATGCCCAAAGTCCTCTGGAAAACCACACTCGATCCCAACTCGAGGCGCATGCTGCGAGTCGAAATCGACGATCAGCTGGAAACGGATCGAGTTATCAGCGACCTAATGGGCCGCGACGCATCGGCAAGATTCAGGTTCATTATGGACCGCGCACCGGATGCCGAAGCCATTGACGTGTAAGTCAGTCGATTAATAGATCCACTGAAGTCCGGCCCAGCCATCGTGGCAGACTTGCCGCTCGTTGGTCTAGACGTTGTCATCCGCGGTGCAACTCGCACCGCGACCAGCCTGCCATTCCAGGCCGCTACCGAGCACTAACATTAGACCCTGCTCCTTGATAAGACGAGTCAGAATCGGTATTGTCGACGCCGAGTTCTTCGCTTTGACAGGCTCCCATGCTAGGCAGCGATGAGCTGCCAACTCGCGAACAGAACTAACATTGAAATGCGAGCTCTGCGCGAGCCCAGCTACCAGCAGGTAAGTAAACCGATGCGTCAGCGAAGCGTAGGGCCGAATTCTTCGCGGACGCGTCGGGTTACGAATACATATGCCCTCACGTATCTTGTCGAATGCTCGTAACAGCGGTCGCCAGACTCGTCGAGTGGCATGGACATCCTGGCCGTGATTCCGCTGGTTCCCAATTCAAGCCTTTCTCCAGCACCAGTCCCAACACGCGCGAAACGCTCATACCACGCAAAGAGAGTAGCATGGGGACATCTGCTACCATTTGCCAGCGAGGCAACTTGCCGGACGAGTCAGTATTCCGACGTCCCCCATCAACAGCACGCTGTTGTGTGGCTATAATGCCCGCGTATTGGATACTTGAGTTCAATATCTGTCTGGCTCTCTTAACAATGTCAACGTCGAGTCCGCACATCATGATCCGCCGGCTTCCCAAAACATTCCTTGCCGTATCAATACTGCTGACTGGGACAATGTTATTCACCTTAGGTTGTGGCCGACCGGAAAATGTTCTGCGAATCGCAACTACGACGTCGCTTCGCGATTCAGGCCTGTTGGATCAATTGCTGCCAATTTTTGAAAAACGAAACAATTGTCGCGTCGATGTCGTCGCAGTGGGAACGGGCGCGGCGATAAAACTGGGCGAGGCTGGCGACGTGGATGCGATTCTTGTTCATGCGGAAGAAGCCGAACTCGCGTTCATGCAAGCCGGGCACGGTGTACAGCGTCATGCCGTCATGGTTAACTATTTTACAATCCTCGGTCCGCAGATTGATACGGCAGGGCTCAAAGACAAAACGGCTGAGCACGCGCTGAAGACGATCGCCAATAAGAATGCTGTCTTCATTTCTCGAGGAGACGACAGCGGCACTCACAAACGGGAGCTCGCCATCTGGAAGCTAACTGGCAGTGCCCCTGCGTTCGAGAACTATTTGGAGTCGGGACAGGGAATGGGACCATCGCTTATCATCGCCGAAGAGAAGCAAGGCTACATCCTCAGCGACATGGGCACCTATCTACGCATGAAAGAAAAACTAACTTTGGTTCCCCTGCTGGGCGAATCCGATTCACTCCGCAATCCCTACGGCGCGATCACCGTCAATCCAGAGAAAAACGCAAAGATTAACGCCCCCTTGGCAAACAAATTCCTCCACTTCCTCATCGCAGACGAAACTCAACAAGCCATTGCAGCATACACTGTAGAGGGTGAAGCCCTCTTTCGTCCGTTACAAATTGACCCAAAGTAATGCAAGACATTTCGCAAGGCCTGTACGAGGCGTTCCTCTTATTGCTGCAGCTCGACTCCGCAGTCCTCGATGCGGCGATACGAACGATTTTCGTGTCGGGATCGGCCGTCGCGATCGGCACCTTCGTGGGCGTGCCAATTGGACTAGTGCTTGGCCAACACAAATTCTTTGGAAGCTCGTTCTTAGTCTTGCTGTTCCGCGCCGCAATGGGCCTACCAACGGTCTTGATCGGTCTGACTTGCTACTGCCTACTATCGCGCCGCGGTCCGCTCGGCGACCTCGGCCTGCTGTACACTGAACCCGCCATTATTCTCGGCGAGTTCTTTCTGGCACTGCCGATCATCATCACCTGGACGCACGCCGCAGTTCGGTCACTGGATCCAACCATCATCGAAACCACGATCACTTTTAGAGCAAGTAGGCTGCGTCGCGTATTCACATTACTTTCCGAACTTCGCGACCCGATTGTCCTGGCCGTATTAACTGCCTTCGGTCGCTGTGCCACAGAACTCGGCATCGCAATGTTAGTCGGAGGAAACTTAAGATCGACACGAACACTCGCCACCAGCACCGCTCTGGAAACGAGCCGCGGCGAATTTTCACGCGGGATCGCGATGGGCTTGATCATGCTTCTCTTAGCGCTCGTTGTGACCATGGCAATCGCGGCATTACATCGAGAGGAAAAACGATCGTGAATTCATCGCTTCTCCAAATCGACGAGCTAAAGGTCGAAAAGCAAGGGAACATTATTTGCGAAGTCGACAAATTCTGCGTAGCGGAACGCGAACGAGTGGCCGTCGTCGGCGCAAACGGCTGCGGCAAAACGACGCTATTGCGTGTCCTTGCAACTCTCGAAACGAATTATTCCGGTCGACTCCAGGAAGCGGACCCGCTCCACCACAAGCTCTACGTTCACCAGTCCCCGGTGATGTTCCGAGGTTCGGTCTTGTTCAATACTTGCTATGGACTTATCTGTCAGGGAATTCCCGCCTCCCAGCGAAAAGAAATTGCCCTGGATGTCCTCGAAAAACTCGGCATCGCCGGTCTGGCGAAACGCGATTGTAAGCGGCTATCTGGCGGAGAGAAAAGACGAGTGGCTGTGGCCCGCGCGGCAATCGTGAAACCCGACCTACTGTTGCTGGACGAGCCGTTCGCCGACGTCGACGAAGCTGGTACAGCGGCAATCTGCCAACTCCTTCAATCGTTAACAAAAACGGCTATTATCGTAGCCTCACCTCAATCGCTGCCCCATCAACTCGGCTGTCGCGAATTCAAAATCTAGCGCTGAGGAAGAACCATCGCGCTCGGTGTTCAGCCGACCGTTTGCGCGGCATAACTAGGCGTTTCTGCTGATCATAACGTCCGCCCGGAAAATGGCACAGAGTTCTCCGTTGGAACTGAATTCTCCAACGCTCAGCGCGACAAGCGGCCGGAAGTCGGCAGCACAATCACCTTCCGCTTTCAGGAGCTATCCGACGGCGACGGGCCCCGCTTCCTGTCTTTCGTACGGACAAATTCCAGTTCGACGCTTGGCAGTTCCGCTAAAACGCCAACAGCCGATAAGACGCCCGTGAAA